>CAYQKZ010000249.1:0-5276 GCA_964418135.1 uncultured Desulfobacterales bacterium | reverse complement strand
GGTTCATGTTTTCCACACAGGCTTGATCCCCTTCCAAAGCGGCAATACCGGCATACTGCACTGCCTGGAATGCGCCGGAATCGATATTGCTTTTCACCTGACCCAATGCCTGGATCACTTCGGCCCGGCCGACAGCAAAACCAAGCCGCCACCCAGTCATGTTATAGGTTTTGGAAAGGGAATGAAATTCAACCCCTACCTCCTTGGCTCCTTCCGTCTCCAGAAAACTGGGGGGGCGGTATCCGTCGAAAGCCATTTCTGAATAGGCGGCGTCATGACACACGATGATGTTATGCTTCTCTGCAAATCGCACCACATCGTTGAAAAATTCTGCTGTTGCCACGGCGGATGTAGGATTGTTGGGATAATTGATGAACATCAGTTTGGCTTTGGCAGCTACCGAATCCGGTACAGCCGACAGATCCGGCAGAAACTGATTGGACTTGAGCAAATCCATGAAATAGGTCTGTCCCCCGGCAAACTGGATACCGGTATTGTAGACGGGATATCCAGGACTGGTTGCCAGTCCGATATCTCCCGGATTGATCAGAGCCAGAGGAATATTGGCAATACCTTCCTTGGATCCGATCAGGGTGACGACTTCCGTTTCCGAAGAAAGCGAAACCTGAAAGCGCCGCTGATACCACCGGGCCACCGCTTCGTTGAATGCACCCATCCCCGAATAGGAAGGATATCTGTGGTTGGCCGGATCCCAGGCGGCCTTGTTCAGTGCCTCGATAATATGAGAAGGAGTCGGCATGTCAGGATCTCCCACGCCAAGGTCGATAATGTCCACACCTTTTTTTCGGGCTTCTGATTTCTGGCGGTCGATTTCCTTGAACAGATAGGGGGGAAGGGCTTTGAGCCGGTCGGATTTTTCAATTGTAATCGTCATAAAACATCCTTGTTCATTATTTGTTTTATTCATCATTCCAGCCGGAACCGGTATGGATTGATTGAATGTTCTCCGGTATCAATAATTCCAGGCTTCCTCACAAAGTTCTCCACGGTATATCACGCGGGCATCCCCTTCCATGAACACATCAGAGAACGAATCTCCCTGGCGGGTGAAATAAATACGTAGATAACCACCGCTGCGTGTCAACAGCGTCACGGGGGAAGACAGACCGAATTTGCATGAGGTAATCAGCGCGCTGGCAACACATCCGGTGCCACAGGCCAGGGTTTCATCTTCGACCCCGCGTTCGTAAGTGCGGATCGATACGATATGGTCAGGCCGAACCGAAATGAAATTGGCATTGGTGCCGGCCGGCGCAAAATCCGGATGAAAGCGTATTTCCCTCCCCATTTCTGTGACTGGCACATCCTGAATGTTATCTACCACCATCACGGCATGGGGAACGCCCGTATTGACACTGCCGATCGCATACGTTCCGCTTGTTAGCACGATCTGCCGATCGATGTGAAGATTAACGGGGGCTGTCATCTTGATTTTGACCTGGCCTGTTTCGGAAACCGATGCCGACACTATCCCCGCCAACGTTTCAAATGCCATCTCCAGACCGGCAATGCCATTCAGATACGCAAAACGGGCCACGCATCGGGCACCGTTTCCACACATTTCCGCCTCGCTGCCGTCGGCGTTGTAAAACCGCCATTTGAAATCCACGGCATCCGATTTCTCGATCAGGATGACTCCGTCGGCACCCACCGACATCTTCCTGCGGCAAATGCCGACAATGAAAGATGTCCGTTCTTTTTCGTCAATCACGGAATTTCTGTTGTCGATAATGATGAAATCATTACCGCAACCACTCATTTTATAAAAATGTATCGGGTTCATTGCATGCCCTTTTTATAAAAAATCCGGAATGGTCTCCCCGGCAATCAGATCCGCATAGGTTTCCCGGTCCTTGATCACCGTAAAGACATCCCCCTTGACCATGACTTCGGCAGCCCGAAGCCGGGAACAGTAATTGGACGACATCACAAACCCGTAAGCCCCCGCACTCATCATCGCAAGCAAATCGCCGCTGCGAACCGGCGGGATCAACCGATCCTGCGCCAGAAAATCTCCGGTTTCGCAGATGGGCCCGACAATGTCCGCGGTAAAGGCTTCCCCCTCGGTGCGAACCACCGGCATGGCCTCATGGTAGGCATTGTACAGAATGGGCCGCATCAGGTCATTCATCCCTGCATCGGTGATGACGAATTCCTTTACCATTCCTTTTTTTCGGTACAGCACCCGGGTGACCAGAATGCCGGCATTTCCGACAATGACGCGGCCGGGTTCCAGAATCAAATGCACGTCGAGATCACCGAGAACGTGGCGAATGGCATTGGCATAATCGACTGGATGAGGGGGCGCCTCTTCCCGGTAGGTGATTCCCAGTCCCCCACCCACATCCAGATGCCGGATATTTATCCCTATAGATTTCAACCGATGAATCAGACGCTTCAGACTTTTCAAAGCATCTTCGAATGGCTGGATTTCGGTTATCTGGGAACCGATATGGCAGTCGATTCCCACAACCAAAATATGGGACATCCCGGCAGCACGCTGATAGGCTGACATCGCGCTTTCTGTGTCGATGC
Source organism: uncultured Desulfobacterales bacterium (assembly GCA_964418135.1). Lineage (GTDB taxonomy): Bacteria > Desulfobacterota > Desulfobacteria > Desulfobacterales > Desulfatirhabdiaceae > RAAP-1. The sequence continues at coordinate 2,720 of CAYQKZ010000249.1, read as the reverse complement.
CGAATTTGTTCTTTTTCAGCCCCGTTGAAATATATGGATGCGTCTTGGGATCCACATCCGGATTGACCCGAATCGAAATGCTGGCTTTTTTCCGCAGTGCCCCAGCCCGAGCCTGTATCAGTTCCAGCTCTTCCAACGATTCGACATTGAACAGCAGGATACCGGTTTCCAGGGCAAAATCGATTTCATCCATCCGTTTTCCCACGCCCGAATATACGATGCGATCGGGAGAAAAACCGGCCTTCAATCCGCGGAAAAGCTCGCCGCCCGATACGATGTCCAGCCCGCTTCCCAGATTCGCCAGCAGCTTGAGAACAGCCATGCTCGTATTGGCCTTGGCCGAAAAACAGACCAGCCTGTTCATCCCGTCGAAGGCATCGTTGAATGCCTTGAAATGCCGGGTCAGTGTCGCATGGCTGTACAGATAAAAAGGTGTTCCCGTCTGCCGGGCGATCGCCTGCACCGGAACATCCTCGCAAAACATTTCGTTGTTACGATATTGAAAATTATGCATATCTACTTCCCTTCCACCGTCACCACGTTCGAATCTTTACCGGCAAGCCCAGCCGTTGAATAGCCGATCACTTTATACCGATAACGATATCCTTTTTCAAGCGTATCCCGATATGACAGGATAGATGTTTCCCCCTCACCTTCCAGAACGGGGATATCGACCAATCGTTTGAACAGCAGCGGACAATTGTCGCAACTTTCAGAAACTTGTTCGGCCGCCCGAAACACGGCAAAACTGCTGATAGGTTCCGATCCGTAAATCGCTGTCGAAAAAGACCATCTCAGCTCGACATGATTGCCGGACACATGAGCGATCAGATCCGTAACCGGTTGCGGCGGAACCTGCCGGGGCGCAGACGGCATTTCCTTTCTGCCGCAGCCGAAAAGATATAGACAGAAAAGAATCGCAAGCAGCGGTATGAAAATGCTTCGAGCGGTCATGAACCGATCTGCTGACGTCCTCACCCCGTCTCTCTTCCGAACGGTGAGAGGCGGGGACAATAACGAATCGTTTGATCGGTACTGAAACGAACATCCCAAGGGATTTCGGATCATGGACAAACAGCCTCTGCAAGGCGTGTGCGGGCGTTTTGAACCGCGACCCGAACATTTTCCCGAGCTGTCCCGCCGAAAGATGTCCGCCTGTTGATCATTTCTTCAACTGTCAATACATTGAATATATCTTCAGAAATCAATGACGAAAAAGATTTCATTTCTTCGATCGTCAACGCATGGAGTTCTTTTTTCCGGCTGACGGCATATCCCACCGCCTTTCCCACACAACTATGCGATTCTCGGAACGTCATGCCTTTTGTGACGAGATAATCGGCCAGGTCCGTTGCATTCAAAAACCCGGTTGTCGTGGCCTGATACAGGATATCCCGGTTGATCTTGAGCCGGGGCATCATGGCCGTATAAATCTCGATGCAGGCTTTCAGCGTATCCACGGCATCGAACACCGCAGGCTTGTCTTCCTGCATATCCCGGTTGTAAGCCAAAGGCAGCGACTTCATCAGGGTCAGCAGCGCAAACAAATCACCGAAAACCCGCCCGGCTTTACCCCGCACCAGCTCTGGAACATCGGGATTTTTCTTTTGCGGCATGATGCTGCTGCCGGTTGAAAACGCATCCGGCAGTTCGATAAATCCGAATTCGGAAGAAGACCAGAGAATCATCTCTTCGGAGAGTCGGCTGAAGTGAACCATGGCAATGCAGGCACAGGAAAGAAACTCCAGCATGAAGTCTCTGTCCGACACCGAATCGATGCTGTTGGCCGACACTTCCGGAAACTGAAGCAGTTCGGCCGTATAGTGCCGGTCGATCGGGTAGGTGGTTCCGGCCAGAGCGGCACTTCCCAACGGCATGACATCGATCCGCTTCAAAGCATCGCAGAACCTGGCCCGATCCCGAAAAAACATCTCGAAGTAAGCCATCAGATGATGGGAAAGCAGCACCGGCTGGGCCCGCTGAAGATGAGTATATCCCGGCATGATCACCTCGATGTTCTCCTCTGCCAAGGCTACGATCACGGTATTCAAGGCATCTATCAGGCGGATGATGTTTCGGGTTTCTTCCCGGAGATACATGCGGGAATCCAAAGCGACCTGGTCGTTTCGGCTTCTGGCCGTATGCAGCTTCTGGGCGACCTTTCCGACTTCCTGAAAAAGCCGGGTCTCGATGTGCATGTGGATATCTTCCAGGCCATGATCGAACTGAAATTTGCCCCGCTGTATCTCCCGTTTGATGGCGCCAAGCCCTTCGATCAACTGGACGGCCTCTTCGTGCGTGATGATGCCGACATGTGCCAGCATTCGGCAATGGGCAATGCTGCCATCGATATCATGGGCATACAGCCGCCTGTCCACATCGATCGATGATGTAAAGAGTTCAACACATCTGTCGGTTTTTTCTGCAAATCGTCCTTCCCAGGGCTTTTCGATCATAAAACACCTTTTCTATAAGGATGAAAGTTGAAGTATGAACCGGCCAGATTAGTCAGAAACGATTTTTCATACTTCATACTTCATCATTTATTTGACCATGTTCTGTATCCGCAACCGAAGTGCATTCAGTCGGATAAATCCTTCAGCATCTTTTTGGCGATACACCGAATCATCTTCGAAGGTTGCGAAATCCACACTGTACAGCGACCGATCCGATTTTCTGCCCAGAACCCGGCAGTTGCCCTTGTACAGTTCCAGGCGACC
>CAYQKZ010000248.1:0-5277 GCA_964418135.1 uncultured Desulfobacterales bacterium | reverse complement strand
GTGGAGCTTCCATGTGGGATGGCGCCAAGCTGGCCATTGCCGAGATCAATGCCGTCGGCGGATTCAGTGTGGGAGAGAAAAAAATGTTGTTCGAAGTGATCTAGCGGGATGACGAAGCCAAGAACGACCGGGGCGCGTTGATCGCCCAGGAACTGGCATCCATGAACGATCTCTCCGGCGTGATCGGTTCGGTGAATACCGGTGTCGTACTTGCCGGAGATAAGCATTATCAGGAAAAAGGCATTACCAAAATCATCACCCCAGCGGCGGGTTCTGCTTCCATGACCCAGTGGAGCAAGGCTGGTGTGCCGGATCTGTCGATTTTCCGATTTGCCGCCCATGACGGCATTCAATCCGAAATGGTGGTGGAAGAAGCCATCAACCGGAACCTGACCAAGGTGGCGGTCATGTACGATTCCACCAATTACGGGGTATCCGGCCGGGACGATATGCTGGAACAAATCAAAAAACAGGGAAACAAGCTGGAAATCGTCGCATCCGAAAAATTCAATATCGGCGATAAAGATATGACAGCACAGTTGCTCAGAGCCAAATCTGCCAATGCTCAAGCCATTCTGATCTGGGGCATCGGTCCGGAACTGGCGGCTATTGCCAACGGCATGGCCAAAATGGAAATGAAAATCCCGCTGATCGGCGGCTGGACGCTGTCCATGTCCAATTTCATCGATAACGCCGGTAAAAACGGCAACGGCACCCTGATGCCGCAGACATTTATCGAAGAACCTATTACACCCAAATCCAAGAGTTTCATCGAAAGTTATCACAAGGCATACGGCGTTTCTCGAATTGCATCCCCCGTTTCCGCTGCACAGGGTTACGATGCTGTCTATATTTTTTCGGCTGCTATCAAACAGGCACAGAGCCTTGATTCGCAAAAAATCAAGCTGGCGCTTGAAGACCTGCGCGACCCCGTCGAAGGCGTGATCACCACATGGAAAAAGCCTTTCAGCAAGTGGGACCCTGCCAAGGAACAGACCCATGAAGCCTTCCGACGCGAACAAGTCGTTATGGGAATGGTTCAGGACGGTCGGGTTGTTTTCGGTAATGACACCGACCGTCAGCGCTTCATCAAAAACGCTACAAAATAAGGGGGGCAGGTCATTGAAGGGTACAGGTGTCAGGGTACAGGGTACATATTACGATCCTGCTCCCTGATACCTGCGCCCTGATACCTGATACCTATAATGGATTCTCTGATCATTGCACAGATGACTGTCAGCGGCGCCCTGATGGGGCTGGTTTACGCGCTGATCGCATATGGTTTTCAACTGACGTTTTCCACCAGCAAGAGTATCAATTTCGGCCAGGGAGAGCTCGTGATGCTTTCCGCTTTTTTCAGCCTGACCTTGCTGGACTGGGGCGTTCCCTACTGGCTGATGGTGCCTGGCGGCCTGTTTTTCGGCGTGATGCTCGGTCTGGCCGTGGAACGTGCAGGTGTACGATTGGCGTTGGAACAAAAGAGTGAAGGATGGATACTGCTGACCATCATCATCGGTCTGCTGGGCTTTTCCGCCGCCGAAAACATCTGGGGCCGGGATGATCGACCGTTTCCCACGCCGATTTCATCCGATGCGCTTCAGTTTTTTGGCGTCAACGTCACCCCTTTGGAAATATCCGTTGCTGTCGGCGTGTTCGCACTGATGGGGCTAATTGAGCTGTTCAAACGCAAAACCCTGCTGGGCAAGGCATTCGAAGCTGTTTCCGCAGACCGGGATGCCGCTGAGCTGATGGGGATATCCGCCACCCGAACGGTCATGCTGTCATACGGTCTGTCCGGACTGGTGGCGGCCATGGCGGGAATATTGGTTTCACCGATCACCACCGTCGGCCCCACCATGGCATCGGCTCTGATTCTAAAGGCTTTTTCGGTGGCCGTGGTGGCAGGTCTCGATTCGGGGTTCGGGGTGGTGGTAATCGGAATTTTCCTGGGTGCCCTGGAAAGTCTGACCAGCTTTTATCTGGGCAGCGGCTGGCGAGAAGCCCCCGGTCTGATTCTACTGATCCTTGCACTGGCTGTCCGTCCCAACGGAGTATTCGGAAAAGCCACGATTCGTAAGGTGTGACGGTACTCTCAGAAATCATTTAATTTCATTTCCGGCGAATCATGTTAAAACGACTGTTATTTATCCGTGGTGCGGAATTTGCCGCATTTGCGCTGCTTGCCGCCATCCCTCTGTTCATCAGCAATTCCTACGTACTTGGTCTGCTGACACTGTTGGCCATTTACGGGATTCTTCTGATCGGCCTGGATGTCACCGTAGGTTATCTGGGTCAGGTGAATCTGGCGCATGCCGCTTTTCTAGGGCTCGGTGCCTATGCTGCCGGACTGTGTGTTTCACTGATGGGATTCGGCATGTTCAGCGCGCTCTTTGTCAGTACACTGATTGGACTCATTCTGGGAGGCCTGCTGGCTTTTCCGGCTCTTCGCCTGGAAGGGCCTCAGTTCGCGCTGGCTACCTTGAGCTTCTCGGCCCTGAGTACCACTGTTTTGAACGAATGGGAAAGCCTGACCGGCGGCGCCCAAGGACTGAGTATCATTCGTCCGCCTTTTTTGTCATTCTCTTTCAAAGCCCAGGGATTTTACTGGATATGTCTGATTCTTCTGGCTCTGGTCTGGATTGCGATGCGGAACATGCTTTCCTCACAGTGGGGGCGGGCTTTTGAAGCCCTGCGTGACAGTCCGATCGCCACCGATGCCATGGGAGTTGGAACCTATCGCCACAAAGTAGCCGGTTTTGCCGTTGGATCGGCGCTCGGCGGTCTGGCCGGCGGGCTCTATGCTTTCAATTTCCAGTACCTGCAACCGCAAAGCTTCGTTTATGAACTGATGGTCATCCTCCTTCTGGGTGTCGTCCTTGGCGGACGAAAGAGCCTGTGGGGGGCTTTTCTGGGGGCATCCATCGTTGCGCTCCTGCCCAATCTGCTGTCCAACCGATTTCTTTTCCAGATCATTTCGGCACTTGGCCTGCTGGCCGCTCTGACAGCAGGAATCCGGGGCCTGGTGAAAAAAACCACCCAGCCGTTTCAGGCCATTGCACCGATTCTGGCCATGGGGATACTGGTGGTTGGCGGGATGTTTGTCAAGAATACCGAGGATTGGCGCAAGGCCATTTTTGCATTGATGCTTTTTTCTGTGGTCGTCGGGCTTCCTGAAGGACTGATGGGGTTTGCCGCCCGCTTTCTCACCCGCCTGTTTCGTATCGATCCCCCCGAACTGCCCCCTGCGGCTGCTCTGGAAACCGTGCTGCCCACCCGAACAACCGATGGCACACCGTTGCTGCAGCTCAAGGGCTTAAAACGGCATTTCGGCGGCGTCAAAGCTGTAGATGGCATCTCCCTTACGGTTCATTCCGGTCATATCCATGGATTGATCGGCCCGAACGGTTCCGGAAAGAGTACAGCCATCAACGTCATTTCCGGACTTTACGTCCCATCTGCCGGGGATATGCTGCTGCACGGCAGGGCCCTGCCGCGGGGAATGTTTCACGTGGCACGAACAGGAATTTCGCGCACTTTCCAGAACCTTCAGCTTTTCAGCGAGCTGACATCTCTCGACAATGTCATGGTCGCCTTGAAAGGGGTGTACCGAACTCCTTTGCCGCTGGTGCTGATGGGTCTGGCCAGAAGAGAAGAAAAACGCGCACGTGCGGACGCGCTGGCCCTGCTCGAATTGGTCAAACTCAAGCAACATGCACGCGTCATTGCCAAGGATTTAACTTATGGCGATCAGCGGTTTTTGGAAATCGCCCGGGCACTGGCTCGAAAACCCGAACTTCTGATTCTGGATGAACCGGCTGCAGGACTGGCACTTCCCGATATCAACAAACTGGTGGAAATTATCTGGCGCATTCATGAACGCGGAATCACCATCATTCTCATCGAACATCATATGGATGTAGTCAGCGGCGTATGCAACGTGGTAACTGTGCTGGACGGCGGCAAGGTGATCGCAGAAGGCTCGGCGGACGATATCAAACGCGACCCCAAGGTGATCGAGGCGTATCTGGGCTCTGCCGTTGAAGCAGCCGATCCTGCCTTATGATCGTTACAGAACCCTTTTTCGTTTCTTTTGTTTATTTCATGTTTATACTCTATTTAATGCTATCGCTTTCAAGATAAATATTTTGAAAAGGCATCGGACAGGAGATAGTACTTTGTCGTACATTCCCGAATGATCATTGATACAAATCGCCAAAAGTTGGGGATTCCTGATGTTAGTCGTTGAAAATCTTCATGCAGGGTATGGCACCAGCAAAGTGCTGACGGGTGTTTCCCTGTCGGTGGCACAGGGGCGGACTGTCGCACTGATCGGTGCCAACGGCGCCGGAAAAACCACATCCATGCGTGCTTTTTCGGGAGTACTCAAACCGGAGAAAGGCCGCGTCATTCTGGACGGCAAGCCGGTTCAGGGTCTGGATGCTTCCCGGATTGCCCGAATGGGTCTGGCCCATGCACCGGAAGGCCGTAAGGTTTTTGGACCGCTGTCAACCGAAGACAACTTGCTGCTGGGAGCCTATAGCCGTCTGCCGCTTTTTTTCGGTTTTCGTTCTAAAGCAGCCCATGATCTGGATCGGGTTTACGAACTTTTCCCTCCGCTGAAGGAACGGCGGCTTCAGGCAGCCGGCACTCTGTCCGGCGGTGAACAACAGATGCTGGCCATCGGTCGGGCGCTCATGGCCAACCCCAAGGTCATGCTCCTGGATGAACCGTCTATGGGGCTGGCACCGGTCATCGTTCAGGAAGTTTTCAACACCATACGTCGTCTGAAAATGGCGGGAATCACCCTGCTGCTTGTAGAGCAATTTGCCAAAAGTGCCCTCGAAGTGGCGGACTATGCATACGTCATGGACCGCGGTCGTATCGCTGCGGAAGGATCGCCTGCCGATCTGCAGAAAGATGAACGCGTTATTGCGGCCTACCTGGGTTAGATCGACATTGTCCGAAAGCATTTGCAGATGGTTGCCCTTGTATCCGAAACGGGTAATCATTGACTTGTTTCATGAATTTTGTTACAAATGCCACGAAATCAATCTTTTGTCTTGGCAAGATATCAAGCTTTCAGAGACATTCACAAGGCACCACGATGGATAAATTTACTTTGCCCGAACCACCTGGCCGCTTTGCTTTTCCCATTGCAAGCGCCGGATACCCTTTTATTTTTGCTGCTGCATTCACGACAAGCGTGTTTGCCATGCTTCAGTTGCAGGCATTGGCTCTTATCTGGCTTGCTGTCTCTTTTTTTATTGCGTTTTTTTT
>CAYQKZ010000247.1:3751-5287 GCA_964418135.1 uncultured Desulfobacterales bacterium | reverse complement strand
GGGGAGGGTCGGGGTGGGGGTTTCAAAAGCGCAGATTGTTCCCATTTGAAGTATAGTTGGCTCTGCCTGAACCCCCGGAGCCGTTTGAATAATATTTCTTGATTTGATCAATGGATATGGTAATCGTTTGAACTGGCTATATTTGAATTTAAGGCAGCGCACACATCGAACCGATGGAGAGAGTCATGAACAAAATCATACAAGAATGGCTTTTGTGTTGTATGATCCTGGGGATTTTTTCCGGCGTTGCGATTGCCGGATACACCAAACTCGATCGCAATGGTCAATCGCTGCCGGATTCAGAATCGACATGGATCATGGTCAAAGACAATGCCTCCGGTCTGGTCTGGGAAATCAAACGAAACATGGATGGGATCAGCCATTACGACAATCCCAATGATGCCGATAACACATACACCTGGTATGACAGCAATCCGGATACCAACGGCGGACAAGCCGGAGTTCCGGGAAACGGCACAAATACCGAAGCATTCATCGATGCCATGAACCGCATCCAGTTCGGCGGATTTTCGGACTGGCGCCTTCCCACCATCAAGGAGCTGGCCTATCTGGCAGATACCACCAGAACGAATCCATCCATCAACGAAACTTATTTCCCGAATACCGTCTCATCCTGGTACTGGTCATCTTCCACCAGCGTCAACTACCCCTATTATGCCTGGGGGGTGGGGTTCCGCTATGGTCACGACAGCTACAACTACAAATATTTCCACGGGTATGTTCGTGCGGTTCGTAATGAACATTCGAAATACGAAACACCTATCGATACCGCAGACAGAACCGTTTCCCCTCTTGTGCCTGAAAAATCGCCATCCGGAGCAAGATGAAGACAGGAAATTTTCAAGGTTCTGTACTCCTGTATTGAAAAAAACAAGGAGGCATATGATGAATAAATCATTTTTACAGTCATGTATATGGGTACTGCTTCTATCATTGATCGTTCCTGTCCGGGGAGGTACTCGGGAAACCGAATTGGAACCAACCGTGTTTCGGCAGGAGGAACTGGACCAGATGCTGGCACCAATTGCATTGTATCCAGATTCCCTTTTAATTCAAGTACTCATGGCAGCTACCTATCCGCTTGAAGTCGTTCAGGCCGCCCGATGGCTCAAAACATACCCGAATCTGAGAGATCAGAAGCTGGCCGATGCCCTCGAGAAAAAGTCCTGGGATCCCAGTGTGAAATCTCTGGTCAACTTCCCCACTGTTCTATCCATGATGAACGACAAACTGGAGTGGACCCAGACCATTGGAGATGCATTCCTCGGACAGAAAGATCAAGTGATGGCTACGATTCAGGATCTTCGTGCCAAGGCGCAAGCGCAGGGAAACTTGTATACGACCAATGAGCAGATTGTGGATATTGAGGAAAATGCAATAATGATCGAACCGGCAAGCCCTGAAGTAATCTATGTTCCAACCTACAATCCCACGGTTGTCTTCGGGCCCTGGTGGTATCCGGCTTATCCACTCTTTGATTACTATCCACGGGGCTATGCCGTTGGCACCACTGCC
>CAYQKZ010000247.1:272-3741 GCA_964418135.1 uncultured Desulfobacterales bacterium | reverse complement strand
TTACCGCCTACATCGGCCTTCCCGCCGGTTTTCTTGGCACCACTGCCGCCGTCATTTCATTCGGTATCGGCGCTGCCTGTGGCGCTGCCTGGGGATATGCATGGGGAGGCGTTCGTTGGCGCGGTTATCATGTATATGTCAATCCGGCTCGAAATATCGCGATTTACAACAATTATTATCGCCAACCGTTACCGGTATCTGCACCGGGGCATCCCCCCGCACCAGGACCACATCCTAAACCACTCCCAGGACATCCTCCCGTACCAGCTCCTGGACCGGGGCATCCGCCTCCGGATCAATCACCTGCAAAGGGATCGGACCCGGCTCACTATAACTGGCAGCACAATCCAACTCACCGGAAAGGTGTGACATACAACGACCCGAACGTGCGTGAGCAGTTCGGGCAGACAAAGAAACCCGATGCCGATGTCAGAAAAGATTTCAGAGGATCTGATCCGGGCGGAATGAACCGGCCGACCAGCCCGCCGAAAAACGATAATCTCAACCGTGACGGCGATCAAATTCGACAACAGAGCGAACGTGGGCGTTCCAGCCGTGAAAGTATGCCAAACCAGAAACCGATTCAATTGCCTCAGGGAGGAAATACCCATCAGGGAAGCGGTATTCCCAATCCTGGAATCGGTATGCCAAAACCCGGAGGCAGCAGTGGGAGTACCGGTGGATTTCCTTCACGGACCGCCCCATCCCAAAGCGGAGGCGGAAGTACAGGTCGCGGTAGTGTATCTCCTGCACAAGTTACCCCACCGCAAAGCGGAGTCGGAACTGGAAACAGCGGCGGATTGCCCCCCGGCCCCGCTCCTCCCCAATCTGGTGGAGGTGGCCGTCAAAAGTAGGTTTTATCATGATAACAACTTCTCAAGGGGTGACGATGCGCCTTTTTATCCTGATGTTCATATTGGTTTACGGAAGCACCCATCTGTATTTCTTTCTCAAGGTGAAAGCCGCGTTTTCACCGTCTTTTCTACCATCTGCCATGCTGTCCGTTTTTCTGTTGCTGATGGTGATCGCACCTGTTTTCATCCGGTTTCTGGAAAACCACGAATTCGAGGTAACGGCAAGGATTGTGGCCTATATCGGCTATCTGTGGATGGGTTTTCTTTTTTTATACTTTTCCGCATCGATAGCCATCGATATGTATCATGTCGTGATTCGGGGAATGGGGTTTGTTATCAAACGGGATGTGTCGGCCTTCCTGCCATCCCACCGGACCGCGCTGATGTTGTCTCTGGCATGGGGAATGGCAGCCACCACTTATGGTTATTTCGAAGCATTGAATGTCCGCACCGAGCGGGTTGTCATCGAGACGGCGAAGGTGCCGGCATCCGTTGGAAAAATCACCATCGCCCAGATTTCGGATGTGCATCTGGGGCTCATCATCCGCACCGAACGACTGAAACGGATCATCGCCGAGATCGACAAAGCCTCGCCGGACATTCTGGTGTCCACCGGGGATCTGGTGGACGGGCAGATCAACCGGATGGTGGGAATCGCCGAACTGCTTCAAAATGTACATCCAAGGCTCGGTAAATTCGCTGTCATCGGCAATCATGAAGTGTATGCCGGACTGGATCAGGCACTGGATTTTATCCGACGGGCCGGTTTCCGTATCCTTCGAAACGAAATCGATACGGTCGGCGGGATCATACAAATCGCCGGTGTCGATGATCCGGTGATCGAGCGCATCACCCATACAGGAGTTCCGTCGGAACAGGCGTTGCTGACCGGACGCATAGCGGATGGTTTCACCCTGCTTCTCAAGCATCGGCCGGAAATCGATCCGGAAAGTGTCGGACGGTTCGATCTGCAACTGTCCGGCCATGTTCACAAAGGACAGATTTTTCCCTTCAATTTTCTGACCCGCCTGTCTTTTCCCATCGAAACAGGACTGACGGAATATCCACAGAACTCCCGGATTTACGTCAGCAGAGGCACCGGCACCTGGGGGCCGCCGATCCGGTTTCTGGCGCCGCCGGAAGTGACGATCATCGAACTGGTTCACGCCGAACCGGACAGATGAACAGACACGCTTTTCTCAGCGAGTATTTTCTTTGACATCCGCCAAGCTTTTATCGTATTCAGCTACTAAACCTTATCTACAGCCTGGGGGAATATTTCATGTGAGTTGCCTTACAGAATTCCAATATCAGTTAATAAGGAAGGAACATCATGGGTTTAGACTGGTTGTCAAACGCTTATGAAGGAATGTCTCGCAGACAGTTTCTCGCTCAAATGAGCAATGCAGGCATCGGGCTGGCTGGTTTCGCCATAGCGGCCAATGCCATAGCCGGAGAAATCATCACCACATCCTCAGACGGCATCGATGCCGGCGATGGATTCGTTTCATCGGAAAATTTTCAAATTCCCATCTATCACGCTTGTCCGAAAACCTCCGGTAAATATCCTGTCATTATCATCATACCGGAAATCTTCGGCTTGCATGAACACATCAAAGATGTCACCCGCCGGTTTGCCAAAGAGGGATTTTTGGCCATCTCATTTGAGCCGTATGCACGGGAAGGCGGTGTGCTGAATCTGCCGAACATCGATGCCGTTCGAAAGATCGTGGACCCGGTTCCGGATGAACGGGTCATGAAGGATATGGATGCCATCATCGCTTATGGCGCCAAACTGCCGGCCGCACGAGCCGATCGCATCGGCATGACGGGATTCTGCCGGGGCGGCCTTTACACGCTGCTCTTTGCAGCCCGCAACCGGGAAGTCAAGGCCGCCGTTCCCTGGTACGGACAGCTCAAACCGGCCAAAACCCCGGGAGTTCGAACATTCGGCCCACTCGATGTTGCGGATAAAATCTCCTGCCCGGTGCTGGGGCTATATGGCGATGCAGACATGGGCATTCCCGCAGACGATGTCCGGCAGATGGAAGCTGCGTTGAAAGCCGCCGGAAAAACTGCCGAGTTCGTGCTGTATCCCGGTGCGCCGCATGCGTTCTTTGCGGATTATCGCCCGAGTTATCGGCCCGAAGCTGCTACGGATGCCTGGAAACGGTGCATTACATGGTTCAATAAACACCTCGAACAATAACACTACGCAAAACCGGTTGAAATTATGACTTGCCGAGTTCCCCACCTCGGCATCAGCCGCAGAAAGGCCCGGACACATGCAGATTTACCGTGAAAACTACATCAACGCCCTGCACACCGAATTGCTGGAGTTGGTCGAAAATCGCCTGACGCCCGTTGCAACCCGGTACGGATACAGTGAAACGCCGCTGGAATCCACGATCAAGTGGCGTCCGCTGGTGCTGGTGCTGGGCAATTATTCATCAGGCAAGTCGGCCCTGATCAACGAATTTCTGGGGGGAAATATCCAGAAAACGGGTCAGGCGCCCACCGATGATTCTTTTACGATCCTGACCTATGACGACAACGCAGCCCCCGGCAGCCCCGTTCACTCCAGCGAAGCGCGCGACGGCAACTTTCTGCTGAAC
>CAYQKZ010000247.1:0-262 GCA_964418135.1 uncultured Desulfobacterales bacterium | reverse complement strand
CCGTTTGAATCCATGAAAAAACACGGTCAGCGGTTTATCTCTCATTTCCGGCTGAAAAAAGTCAATTCGCCTTTTTTGAAGGAACTGGCCATCATCGATACCCCCGGCATGCTCGACAGCGTTACCGAACGGGACCGGGGATACAATTACCAGGATGTCATCGGCGATTTCGCTCAGATTGCGGATTTGATTCTGGTACTCTTCGATCCGCACAAGGCCGGCACCATCCGGGAAGTCCACACGAGTCTGCGGGAAACCCTGC
>CAYQKZ010000246.1:0-5291 GCA_964418135.1 uncultured Desulfobacterales bacterium | reverse complement strand
AAAAGGGCTGCCCACTGTTTTCAAGGCACTCGAAATCCTTCGGCACCGCGGCATCCGGTTTCAATACACCCTGATCGGGGATGGAGAGGATCGGCAATCGCTTCGAAAACTGGTACGGAAACTCGGCATAGACCCCTTTGTCCGATGGATGGGAACCCAGCCCCATGACCAGGTCATCCGTCAGTACGAACAGTCGGATATCTTTGTTCTGGGGTGTGAAATTGCCGCCAACGGCGACCGGGACGGTATCCCCAATGTTTGCATCGAAAGCATGGCCATGGGGGTTCCCGTGGTCGCCACTCGGGTGTCCGCCATTCCGGAACTCATTGAAAACGGCAAAACCGGGCTGCTGGTGGAACCGGGCAACCCCGAAGCACTGGCGGATGCCATGGTTCGGGCACTGACAGATGCCGCAATGCGGCAAGAAATGATTGTTGCCGCCCGGAGCCAGGTGAACCGGTATTTCGACAACCGCCGCCTCATCCAGAATCTGTCGGCGCTTTATATCCAGGCGATTCGGAACAAAGGCCACCGGCAAATGAACTGACGGAGTTAGGCAACCTGGAAATCTTTATTTTGTTTATCCATGAAAATTTAACATATCTCAATCCGGGAGATTATTTTGTGTGAGTTGCCTTAATATTCATCTTTCTTATGGATACTGAAGAGAATAGAACATTGCCGACGACCATCGGTTATTATACCCCCTTCAAGCCGCTTGGATTTCACCTTCCATCCGGAGACCTGACCATTGCCACCGGGCTGCAACATTTTCTGGAACGCGGCGGTCACCGGCTACGTTACCCCAGCCGGCTCCGGGCCCGCTGGATATTCTGGAAACCCTGGGTGTGGCCGCTGATTGTCCGGGACAGGTACCGCGCACTTCGGATGCTCCGTCATGTTCGATCCTGCCTCTGGCTGACCTATCATGCCTATTACAAATCCCCGGATATGATCGGTCCATGGGTTTGTCGAAAGTTGTCCATCCCCTATGTCATTTTTCAGGGAATTTACTCTACCAAGCGCAGGAAAAATATCGAGACCCTGCCTGGATTTTTTCTGAACCGCCGTTCTCTGATGCAGGCGGATCATATTTTTTCCAACCGTAAAGCGGATCTGATCAATCTGCGGCGTCTGATTCCCGATCATCGCCTGACCTATATCGCTCCGGGAATCGATCCCCGCCGGTTCACATTCGACGCCGACGCCCGAAAGGAACTGCGGCACGCCTGGAATGTTCCGGACAATGCTCCCGTGATACTCTCGGCCGCCATGTTCCGCCCCGGTGTCAAGACCGACGGGTTGATCTGGACAATCAAAGCCTGCGCCGAACTCTGCCGCCGAAATACGTCTGTTCAACTCGTTATCGCCGGAGACGGAAAAGACAGAAGCATCCTTCAGTCACTTGCCGGATCAGTGCTGTCCGGGCATGTCCGTTTTGTCGGGAAAATATCCCGGGACGATATGTATCGATACTATAGTGCAGCGGACATCTTCGTTTTTCCGGGTATTCGGGAAACACTCGGCATGGTATATCTCGAAGCCCAGTCCTGCGGTCTTCCGGTGGTTGCCTTTCATAATGGGGGCATTGCGGAAGTCGTTCACGACAAAATCAGCGGATTCCTGACCCCGCTGTACGACATGCCGGCATTTACGGATGCCATCCAATGTCTTCTGGATGATGATTCTTTACGACGGCAAATGGGTGAGGCAGCGACCCGGCATGTTCAGACGGCGCACGACATCAACCGGAATTACCGGGAGATTGAAATCGTCATCCAGAGACTACTTGCTTCAAGTACCCGATACCGACATTCTGAAAAATAATTTCGCTGCGTTATCGGTCGGGAATGGCCGAAAAAATGCCTATTCCCTTCCTGCTGCCTTGCGAAATGAATTTTCTGAAAATCTATAGGATCATGGACTTTGATCGTCGTTTCTGGCATGATATCGTTTGTTGAAAATGGAATACATGGCCGATTGGTGTGAACTTATGAAAAAATTGTCAAAAAAGCTGACGTGTCTGCTCTTTTTGCTGTCACTGGCCTTCCCCTCTCCTTCTTTATCCGGAGAAAAACTTGGATTCGGCATCCTGCCGGTGGTGGATGTGCTGCCGCTTCTGGTCGGCAAAGAGACCGGGCTCTTTGAGAAAGAAGGCATCGATCTGGAATTGATCAGCTTTCAAAGCGCATTGGAGCGGGATGCCGCACTTCAGTCCGGCAGGCTGGATGGTTATTTCGGGGATATTTTAAACACAGTCCTTCTGATACAGAGCGGTGAACAGCTCAGAATCATCGCCACGGCCTTTCACACCCATCCCCGGTGCCGGATGTTCGGTATTGCCGTGGCCCCCGGGTCCGGCATCACGGACCTGGACGGCATTCAGGGGAAGGATGTGGCCATTTCCAGTGCAACCGTCATCGAATACCTTCTGGATCGGATGCTGAGTGCCCGGAACATTCCAGCCGGAAATGTCACCAAGCAGGAAATCAAGAAAATCCCCATCCGCCTGCAGATGCTTCTGTCCGCTCAGGTGACGGCCGCACTTCTGCCGGAACCGCTTCTGACACTGGCCGAAACCCATGGATCGAAAGTGATCGTGGATGACCGGAATCTGGATACGGCCCTGACGGTTCTGGCCGTCAACCTGAAACACCGACCCGCCATCATCGCTCTGATTCCCAGGTTCTTAAAAGCCTACAATACGGCGGTGGACAAGATCAATGCAAACCCATCCGATTTCAAAGAGATTCTGATCACAAAAACCCAGTTTCCTCCGGATGTCCGGGACAAATATCCGGTTCCGGTTTTTCCGACGGGCAGTCTCCCGCCCGAAGCGGATGTGCTGGCGGTCCAGGAGTGGCTGATCAAAAACAACTTGATCAAAACGCGGATTTCATATGCCGATATGGTCATTGCCGGCCAGTAATCCCTTTTGAAAAACCACAGGCGTTATCAGGAAGTTTCTTTGATGATAAATGTCAAGAGCCTGACCAAACAATTTAAGAACGCGGAAGATGCCGTTCTCGAGGATATTTCGTTTTCCCTGAATGCCGGAGAGTCTCTGGCCGTCATCGGCCCTTCCGGATGCGGCAAAACCACGCTGCTCGGTATTCTGGCCGGATTGGTATCCGCAACGTCCGGCAGCGTCTTCCTCCAGTCAAGTCCGGGTCGGGCCGCCAGAACGTCGATCATCCTCCAGGACTACGGACTGTTTCCATGGAAGACACTGGCGGACAATCTATCCCTGGGTATGAAGATTCAAAACGTGCCTGCCGATATCCGAGCCGCCAGAACCAGCCACCTGCTATCGGAGCTGGATCTGATTCCTTTTGCCCACCACTACCCGGTTCAGTTGAGCGGCGGTCAGAAGCAGCGGGTCGCCATTGCCCGGGCCATTGCCACGGAACCCGACATCCTGTTGATGGATGAACCGTTTTCATCCCTGGATGCCATCACCCGCGAACATCTTCAAACCGTCATGAAGGACATGTGGCGGAAAAACAGGTTGACGTTTATCATTGTCACCCACAGTGTCGAAGAGGCCGTTTTTCTGGGGCAATATATCCTGGTACTCGGCAACCGGCCAGCCCGGGTACGGGCTATCATGGACAATCCCGATTTTGACATGGAGAATTTTCGATCGAGCGACATCTATTTTCATCAAGTCAAAGAAGTCCGAAAATTCCTTGAAGGTTGAAAGATGAAGGCCATCCGCTATGTTCTGTCCGCCTTTGTACTTATCCTGTGCTGGAAACTTTTTTCCATAGGGATTTCTTCGAACATGCTGCCGCCGCCGGAACAGGCTTTCGCCGCCTTTGGAGAAGCCCTGAAAACCGCTCTTTTCTGGAAACATTTCGGTGTCAGCGCCTTTCGGGTAACAGCGGCCATGGTGCTGTCCTGGGGGGTGGGTTTTCCGCTGGGCATTCTGCTGGGATATTCCCGAACCGCAGACCGGCTGCTTTCTCCGATCCTGTTTTTGACCTATCCCATTCCCAAGATTGTGCTGCTTCCCATTTTTCTGATTCTCTTTGGGCTGGGAGATATGCCCAAAATCCTCATGATCGCTCTGATCATGGGATATCAGATCGTGGTGGCCACGCGGGACAGCGTACTGAGGCTGGATGATAAATACATTCAATCCTTCCGGTCGCTCGGCGGAACCGGACTTCAGGCGCTTTACCACGTGGTGATCCCGGCCGGCCTCCCCCAGGGGTTTACGGCCCTTCGCATCGGCACGGGAACCGGCATTGCCGTCCTCTTTTTCGTGGAATCCTTTGCCACGGCAACCGGACTGGGTTTTTACATCATGGATGCCTGGGGCCGGTTCGATTATCTTCAGATGGTCATCGGCATCATCGGTATGAGCCTGCTTGGGGTCCTGCTGTATGCATTTTTCGATTACCTGGAACAGCACCTCTGCACCTGGAATTTTCTGGAATCCGGCAGAGACATCCGTTCCGGACCAGCGTCCGCACTGGCCCGGCAGATTGTGGATTTCGGACGCATGATCAAATTCAGCCATACGGTATTTGCGCTTCCCTTTGCCCTTTCCGCCGTTGTTCTGGCGCATCGGGACCACGAGATCACACTTCAGACGTTTTTCTGGATTCTGATGGCCATGGTCAGTGCGCGGTCTGCAGCCATGGGATTCAACCGGATCGTGGATGCCCGCTTCGACCGGATCAATCCCCGTACCGCAGACCGCCATATCCCGTCCGGTACGGTTTCGTCACGATCGGCCATCGTGTTTGTATCCGGATTTTCCCTGACGTTCATCATCGCTTCGGCCATGATCAGCCGGCTGTGTTTCTGGCTCTCCATACCGGTTCTGGGAATTCTGTTCTTTTATTCCTACACCAAGCGATTCACCGCCTTTTCCCATCTTTATCTGGGGCTGAGTATCTCCCTGGCACCGCTGGGAGCCTGGATCGCCATTACCGGAAGCTTTGAACCGGCCATTCTCATCCTGTGCATGGGACTGCTGACCTATATCGCCGGATTCGATATTCTGTACGCCTGCCAGGATATGGAGTTCGACCGGGAAATCGGCCTGTATTCGATTCCTTCTCGGCTGGGAGCCAAAACCGCCTTTCATGTTTCGTCCCTGCTGCATGGGGTCACATTCCTTTCTCTGGCGGCCCTGTTCATCGTTTTCGATCTTGGGATATTCTACCTGTCCGCCCTGGCGATCATCAGCGGGCTGCTGATCTTTCAGCACCGGGTCATCCGCCCCCATGACCTGGCCCACATCGAACTGGCGTTTTTTCATGCCAACAGCGCCATTTCCA
>CAYQKZ010000245.1:0-5335 GCA_964418135.1 uncultured Desulfobacterales bacterium | reverse complement strand
TGCCGCAAATAACATATTGTTTCATCGGGAAAAACTAACACAATTTCTATGGCTGTGCAAGGCGACTCGGATATGGCGGATATTTCGTCCCGACTTTTTACAAAGCCCACTAAAGTCAATCGGAGCAGAACTGATCCATGAAGATACATAAATGGCGCATCCCGTTGATTGCGGGGGTGTTACTTGCCATGGCCATCGGTGGTGCAATCTGGTGGCATATTTCCTTGAATCCCCGATTTTTCCCAGTGATTGAAAACCAGATTTACCGCAGTGCCCAGCTTTCAGCTTCCCGTCTGGATGCCGTCATCGATGCCTACGGGATTCGTACCATCATCGCTTTGTTGGGACCTGAAAAAGGCGCTCTCTGGTATGAAGATGAAAAGGCAGTCGCCAAACGCCATCAGATTCAGATGCTGAATATCGGGTTTGGCTCTCATGAGCTTCCCCAGTACAACCGGCTGAATGAACTCGTGGAGGCACTCCTGTCGGCTCCGCGCCCCATTCTTCTGCACTGCTACAGAGGAGCGGATCGATCCGGCATGGCCAGCGCCATTGCCCTGATATTAAATGAAGCATCATCTCTTGAAACCATCGAGAAGCAGTTTTCCTGGCGATTCGGGGTCGTACCGTTTACGAAATCCATCGGCGTCATCTTTTTCAAACAATACAGCGAGTGGCTCAGTGCAACCGGCAGATTCCACAGCCGGAACAATTTCCTGGACTGGATACACAACTGCTATGTGGATCCCAAAGGAAATATCGAATATGTCATCCACAGCATCGATCACAAGGGATTTGAAGATAGCTGGTGGAAGGACGGCCGGATCGCAACGGTTCAAAAAGGGGCGGCGCAGTATGTTATTCTGGGGTCGGCACAGGATTACCGGCAGATGTTTCAGATGGATTTTCTTCAGATCGGCATCGGCAGCACATTTCGGCAGGCTGTCTTTACATCTGCGGGGCCGGATGCATCGGCATTCCTGGAGACTTCCGGAGCAAAGTATCCATCTCAGCCCCTGGAATGGGAATGCAAAATGGAAGACCAGGACCTGGCCATCGGCTGTCATGATATCCAACTGTCTATCGGTGAATCCGGTACCATCAAAACCGTGATCAACACCCAGACCCAGGTATGTGTCGAAGAAAGTGCAAGGTGACAGGGGCGGATTTGAAACCCACCCCGATGTTGTGCAAAGGTAGCCGTTCACTCCCCAGGCATACCACAGGAAGAAGGTAACTCTTTGTAAACACGACATGACCCCTCTCCCGACCTCCCCCCGCTGGGGGGAGGAGGTGAACGGTTACGTGCAAAGAAATCAGTATCATTATTACATTTTTTTTCACGTGGCGGCGGAATAAGCGGCCGGGTCCAGCGCCGACCCCGGCGGAAAGGCCCGTGCGCCAAGCTCTCGATCCAGCATCAGTATGCCGCTTTGATTTTCTCCGATCATTTTGATCTGTTCGAGTACTTTGCTTGCGGTGGCCTCTTCTTCCATCTGCTCCTTGGAAAACCATGCCAGCATCGGCTCAGATGTATAATCTTTCTCTTCACGGGCAATGGTGGTCAGATCGTTGATTTTACTCGTGATGAACTGTTCGTGTGCATAGGTGTCCTGCCAGACTTCCGTAATGGAAGCCCAGTCGGTTTTCAACTGGTTCAGATTCAGCAGAACAACCTTGCCTCCCCGGTCGTTGATGTGGTCGAAAAATTTCATGGCATGCATCATTTCTTCATGCGCCTGACATCGCATCCAGTGCGCCATGCCGTCCAGATTTCTCGTATGAAAATAGGCGGCCATGGACATATAGATATAAAAAGACTCCAGTTCGTTCTTGATCTGTTCATTCATGGCATGGCGCAGTCGTTCGTTGATCATGATCAACCTCCTTTGAATAGGAAAATAAAAATGTTGAAGAAATACAGATAATAAATGGTTTCCATTTCAGGTTACATTGAATCATCTCCAAGAATATCTCCAGTCTTTTCGGTATGATATCCGCCAAGCTTTTCCACGCGTGCCTTGAATTCCGGAGTCCGAATCGTTGTCAGCAGGCACTGGATGTTTTCCGTATCGAAAAAACGATCGGGAATGATCAAATCATACTGTTCGGTGACAACCGGGATGAAATCGAGATTCAGGGCGCGGGCCGCCGCAAATATCCCCAGGCCCATATCCGCGGCGCCGCTGAGAACAGCGGCTGCTACAGACATATGGGTGAATTCATCCGTTCCATAGCCGTCGATGTCTCCTGGATTCAGATCAAGCTGTTTGAGCCGGTAATCCAGAAGTATCCGAGTTCCAGACCCGCTCTGCCGGTTGATAAATCGGATATCCTTCCGGATCAGGTCTTCGATGCCGGTGATCCCTTTCGGATTTCCTTTTGCCACCATGAACCCCTGATCCCTGAAAACCAGTTGAATCCGTTTGACCGGAATATCCGGCAGATATTTTCGGATATCGGAAAGATTGTACGTGCCGTCTTCCGTATTCAGCAGATGGGATCCGGCGACATGACAAACCCCTCTTTTGATGGCCATCAATCCTCCCATACTGCCGACATGGCTGGAGGAAATCGTCAAGCCGGGATGATGGGCACGGATCATGTCGGCCAGCACATCGAGGGTATTGTCGTGACTGCCGACAACCACGATGGTGTTTTTGATGGATGAAAGCGGCCGGAGCAGCTCTGCCTGGACGGGTTCGTTTTCCTTGATGCCTTCCATGTGATTGGGAATCCGGATGATGCCGTCGGCCTGAGTCAGGGTGGTGATGCAGCCAGCACCTCGGGGCAGCGGAATGGCGACAATCCGATCATCGACTTTTCCCAGTTTGACGCGGAGAAATTCTTCAACTCCCAGTTTTGAGGGAATTTTTCGAATGGGCTCGACGAAAACCGTGGGGCGATGCGGTTCGGGTTGTCCCGTCATGGCGCAAATGAGCGGACCGACGAACTGCTCGAACGCCACGATGGCCGATACCGGATATCCGGGGATGCCGAACACGGGTTTGTGATGGACGGTTCCGATAATCAGCGGTTTTCCCGGCATCACGGTAATTCCGTGAACCAGAACCTCTCCGATATCTTGAATCACGGCCCGGCCGTAATCTTCGGAGCCGGCGGAAGAGCCGCCCACCGTCAGAACGATATCGGCATCGCCCAGGCAAGCCTCAAGCAAAACCCGTGTCATGACTTCGGGATCATCCCGTATCATGTCATGACGAACATATTCACCGCCCCAGGCTTCGACAAGTTTTCCGATAACTGTGGAATTGGATTCCAGAACCTGGCCGGGCTTCAAGGCTTCGAACGGTGTCGTTTGCCAGTCTACCAGCTCCGATCCGGTGGGGATGATCAAAACATTGGGTTTTTTTCGGACTTGAACCGAGAAAATGCCTCCAGACAGCAAGGCGCCGATGCAGTAGGGTGTGATCCGGTGATTCCGGGGGAACAGAAGCTCGGTGGCCACAATGTCTTCGCCCATTTTGCGGATATGCTGCCAGGGAAAAACCGGAGCTTCGATCTGTATCCGGGTGTCGTCCAGCACCTGGACATGTTCGATCATGATCACCGCATTTGTCTTTTCCGGAAGGACATGGCCGGTATTGACATGAAACGCATCGGTTCCGATGAGCAGTTGTCTGGGCCGGGTCTCGGTTGCCCCGAACGTATTTTCGGCTTTGACCGCCAACCCGTCCATGGCGGCCGTATGAAAAGCGGGGGAAGACAATCGGGCGAAAACGGCTTCGGCCAAAACCCTTCCCACGGCATCCGGTACGGAGATGGTTTCCGTGGCGGACTCTCCGGGCGGAAACGCATTAAACATTATCTCTCTGGCTTCGGTCAGGGTTTTCATCTTTAAATAGATATTTCGTTGTTGATCCATGTTTCGCTTTCCTTATTCCATTTTGCAATCAAGATGATGATTGTCAGAGACATCGTTGGGGGTGTGTGTAAAATCCGCCTCTGACACGGTATCTTTGTTGAACGTAACGATGAATTGAAATCAATCGAACAGTTCCACATCAACCCATTCTCCCGAATCCAGCCCCTCGACATTCAGGCCGATTTCGATCAGCCCGTCGGCCTTCACCATGGTGTTGATCAGCCCGGACTTTCCGAGAACCGGGTCTGCCAGCAGACTCCCATCCTCCTGCCGGAGCTTGACCCGGACATAATCCACCCGGCCCTGAGCCGACGAAAGATTCCGGGAGATACGGGCCGGCACCCGAACGGTTCGAGACGGGGTCTCTTGAAGTCCCGAAATATGTTCGATAAAGGGCTTGACGATTTTCAGAAAAATGACCATGGCGGAAACGACATGGCCGGGCAGTCCCCATAACGCCTTGTTCTGCGACATGGCCAGAATGGTGGGTTTTCCCGGACTGATCGAGATACCGTGAAAGAGTATGCGGGATTCCGGCAGGGCGGACAATGCATCGATGGAGACCTCGCGGACACCGACGGAGCTTCCGCCGGAGATCAGCACCATATCGGACGTTTTCAGGGCATGGACCATGGCTTGATTCAGGCTGTCGCTGTTGTCCGGGATAATGCCGCAAGACATCGGAACAGCCCCGCAGGCAGTGACCATACAGCTTAAGCTGTAGGTGTTGATATCACGGATTTTTCCAGGTGGTGGGGTTTGGTCAATTGGAACCACTTCATCACCCGTGGAGATGATGGCAACAATTGGTTTGCGATACACTTTCAGCATGTCTCTGCCGAATGCCGCCGACAGCCCGATTTCCTGGGCCCGCAACCGTCTGCCATCGGATAGAATCGTTTCATCCATCGAAAAATCTTCTCCAGCTTCGATGACATGCTGGCCGGGGGCGGCACTCCGATACACCTCGATGGTCGATGTATCCATGGGTTCCGTATGCTCGATCATGACGACACTGTCGGCACCGTCCGGAAGCATTCCACCGGTCGAGATCCGGCAGGCTTCTCCGATGCCGATGGAAAAGTCCGGTATTTCCCCCATGCGTACCGTTCCCCGGACAACCAGAAAAGCCGGATTGCTTTCGGTGGCGCCGAATATCGATGCCGCGCAGACTGCATAGCCATCCATGGTGGATCGCCGGAATTCGGGCAGATGTTCCGTTGCTGCCACCGATTCTGCCAGAACCCTCTGGAATGCATCCATCAGCGGAACTGTTTCGGTTTCCATTCTGGAAAACTCAGATCGAAATGCAATTGCTTGCTCGATGGTTACGACCTTGAAAAAATCTTTCATGTGTGCGATTCCTGAAAAAAATATATTGTATCCCAGCGTTATCTTATAGACTTTCAGAAAATTCATTTCGCAAGGCAGCAGGGAGGGAATAGGCCT
>CAYQKZ010000244.1:0-5352 GCA_964418135.1 uncultured Desulfobacterales bacterium | reverse complement strand
TATCCTGTCTAAAAACGGGATCGTGGGTTCAAATCCCACCCTCTCCGCCATAGATTTGGGCGTGAATGATGATCCCCCTTTTTGATTCTGGAGAGATGTCCGAGCGGCTGAAGGAGCACGACTGGAAATCGTGTGCGCTGTTAATAGCGGCGCCGAGGGTTCAAATCCCTCTCTCTCCGCCAGTTTCATATCCAATTCCAGCCCCGATTTTTAAGGCGTAAACGCGCACTCTGACGACCTTCCGTTGACTTTCCCGGGAAAGCATTATGTCTTATTTGGTTCTTGCCCGTAAATATCGACCCCAGACCTTTGCGGATGTCGTCAAGCAAGATCATGTCACTCAAACCCTGTGCCATGCCATCACTTCCGGACGGGTAGCCCATGCCATTCTGTTTACGGGCCCGAGAGGAACCGGCAAGACCACGATCGCTCGAATTCTGGCCAAAGCGCTGAACTGCAGACAGGGACCGACAATCTCCCCTTGCAATACCTGTCGTTCGTGTACGGAAATCACTTCGGGTCAGGCGGTCGATGTCTTTGAAATCGACGGGGCTTCCAATAACAGTGTGGATCAGGTTCGTGACCTCAGGGACAATGTCCGGTACATGCCTTCCCACAGCCGCTATAAAATCTACATCATCGATGAAGTTCACATGCTTACGGCAGCCGCATTCAATGCTCTGCTGAAAACACTTGAAGAGCCGCCTGCCCATGTTCTGTTCATGTTTGCCACAACAGAACCGCAAAAAATTCCGCTGACAATTCTTTCCAGATGTCAGCGCCACGATCTTCGCCGGATAGACACGCAATCGATTTTTTCTCACCTTCAAGCACTTTGCCTGAAAGAAGCGGTCCATATTCCTCCGGAAAGCCTGCTCATCATTGCCCAGGAAGCCGGCGGCAGCATGCGGGATTCCTTGAGTCTTCTCGATCAAATTCTTTCTTTTTCCGACGGTGCCGTTACACATGAGACTGTCATCAACCTTCTTGGCGTGATCGACAGACAATATCTCTTTGATTTTTCACAAGCCGTTATAAACGGAGACATCGGGGAAGTCTTGAATCTTCTGGAAACCGGTTATGAAAACGGTCTGGATCTCAAGCGTCTGTACACCTCGCTGGTCGAACACTTTCGCAATCTGCTGGTTGTCAAAATCAGCAAGAACGCTCAGAAACTCGTCGACGTTCCCCTGCATGAAATTGACCGGATGAGGCAGATCGTCAAATCGGTTTCGACATCCTCCCTGAATCATATTTTTGAAATGCTGTTTTCAGAGGAATCCACGATCCGATATGCCGGCCTTCCAAGAATTGCACTGGAACTGGTTTTTTTTCGAATCATTCAAACCCGGCCCGCCCTTCCCATCGACGAACTCATTGAAAAACTGGATATTCTGCGAAAGCAATACCGTCATCCTTCCCAGTTTGTTGAAGATCAGCATCCGTATCTGGTTCCAGACACAGACATCGCTTCCGAATCCGAACAACCCTCACCGTTGCCAGTGCCCGAAACACAAGCATCCGTACCGGCGCCTCCCAAAGAAAAAAGTCCGGAACAACCGATTCGCATCGAGTCGCTGGAATCTCAATCGGCGATGGATGCTGTCTTGAAACAGATTGTCGATAAGGTATCCGAGACGTCTCGATCTCTGGTACCCATATTGTCACGATCTACATTGAAAAAAGTTGAAAATCATACATTGGAAATTTATTTTTCCGGAAATGCATTCAATGTAGATCGAATCCGTCAGCCGAAAAATGAAGCCCTGCTGAAGTCGGTTGTCAGTCAGTTGTTTGAATCGCCGATTCAACTGATCATCCAGGCAGAAAAAGAACTGCTTCCAGAAAATCAGGTCAAGGCCAGTCAGGCCCAGTACTTGAAACAGGAAGCGTTAAACCACCCTCTCGTTGCCGAAGTCATCGAAATTTTCGGGGGGACCGTCGTCGATATCAAGATACAAAAGGAGATACCTTCATGATGAAAAATATGGGAAATATGATGAAACAGGCCCAGAAGCTTCAGGCCAAAATGATGAAGCTACAGGAAGAACTTTCCGAAAAAACGATCGAAACATCTTCCGGCGGCGGGATGATCAAAGTTGTTGCCAACGGCAAACAACAGATCGTCTCCATTCAGATCGAAAAAGAAGTGGTAGATCCGGAAGATGTAGATATGCTTCAAGATTTGATTCTGGCAGCGGTCAATGATGCGCTGTCCAAGTCCCAGGAAATGGTTTCCTCAGAAATGGGTAAGCTCACTGGTGGGTTGAATATTCCGGGGTTGATGTAACACCTATGAACCACTATCCCACATCCATTCGGCAGGTCATTCGCCAGTTCAGCAAACTGCCTGGCATCGGGGAAAAAACCGCCGAGCGGCTGGCCATGTATATTCTTCGATCTTCCCGCAGCGATGCCGAACAACTGGCGCGAAGTATCAGCGAACTGAAGGATAAAGTCAGACTGTGTTCCATCTGTTTTTCACTCAGCGAAGCGGAACATTGCAGCATCTGCAGCAATCCCTCCCGGGACGATCGGCTTCTTTGCGTGGTTGAACAGCCTGCAGATATGGTGTCGATTGAAAAATCAGGCGCATACATAGGAAAATACCACGTTCTCCAAGGTGCATTATCTCCCATGGACGGCATCGGACCCGACGCCATCCGCATCAAAGAGCTGATTGCAAGGATTGCGGCGGGAAAAATTCAGGAAGTGATTCTGGCTACGGGCACACATGTAGAAGGCGAAGCGACGGCATCGTATCTTTTGGGGCTTCTGGAAAAATTTCCGATCAAGATCACCCGTATCGCCTCCGGTGTGCCCATCGGTGGAGACTTGAAGTACATCGATCAGATAACCCTGAAAAGAGCCATGGAGACGCGCTATGCCCTGTGATCCTCCGTCATCCCAAGTTATTTTCGACTGCAAACAATGCGGCGACTGCTGTAAAGGTTATGGCGGAACATATGTTTCCCCGGTGGACATCTTGGCCATCGCCACGTTCATCGATGTGGAGCCCGAACTATTTCTGCAAACGTACTGCCAGCTTTCCGGAAAAAAACCGGTTCTGGCCCAAGCGGAAAATGGATACTGCATTTTCTGGAGAAAAGGTCTCTGCTCGATTCATCCCGTCAAACCCCGGATGTGTAAAGCCTGGCCATTTATACCCAATGTGCTGAAAGACATTCAGAACTGGTATATTATGGCGGGCCTCTGTCCGGGAATCCGCACCGATATCTCCCCATCGGAAATCGTTGATTGTGTCCGCTCCGAAATCGATCGTCAGAAAGGTGTCGGCAATTGACCTTTACTGAAATCTATGGCCCTCCAAAAACGATAATCGATTTTTACAATTGATATTATATCCAATACTTTATATCGTTGAGCCTGTAGATGTGATTGGTCTTTCCGTCGGAAATGATTTTCAAAACAATTCCGTGTTCTTCCAGATCCATAAAACTGGTTTGCATGGCTTCGGGCGAGGCGTTCCAGATTTCCATAATGTTTTTGACGGAAAGGGTCGATCCTGAATCCGCCAGGCCGCAGCAGAGCAAATACAGCGAAACGGTTTCCGTTGAAAGACCCATCTGAAATATTTTTTGATTCATGGCAATACACTCCGGAATATTGTTGTCAGACGATTGGATCTTCGATGCGCGTATCGAACACTCGCTTGCTTTTTCGCTCGGAGCGTGGCAACGAACCATATGGAACGATCTCCGCAACCGGGGTAATCAATACTTTTTTCTTGATCTGATGCACCAGCTCTTTGGAAAGTTCTTCATTTCTCTCTGCTCCAATATCCGGATCCCGCTCGACCACCAGCCGCATGACTCCCCGCTCGGATGCATCCCGAGATAAATGAATCTGATATTCCGACCCCAGACCGGGTATGACCGATACGATCGCGTCGATGGTTGACGGATAAATATTGACAGCCCGAAATTTGAACATGTCATCGGTCCGACCGCGTATTCGGGAGTGCCTCGGCAAAATCGTACCACAGGTGCAGGCACCTGGAATGATCCGGGTAATATCCCTGGTTCGATATCGAATCAGCGGCACGGCTTCCTTGCAGAGAGTGGTCACCACCATTTCTCCCCATTCGCCATCGGGAACAGGTTCCAGGGTATCCGGATCGATGATTTCCAGAATATAATAATCTGCCCAGTAATGAATGCAGTCATGATCAGGGCACTCGATGCCGGTTCCCGGACCATACAGCTCGGTCAGGCCTGTGATATCGAACAGCTCGGCGCCGCCAAACAGTTCGGATATCTTATCCCGCATGGATACCGAAGCCCGTTCCGACCCATAGATGATTTTTTTGATGCATATCTTGTCTCCAATCCCTCTTCTGCTGACTTCTTCAGCCATCAACAGTCCCATGGATGCCGTACAGCACAGTACCGTCGGTTGAAGATCCTGCAAAAATCGGCACTGCATATCCACATTTCCCGGACCCACGGGAAGGGCCATGGCACCGACTTTTTCGCATCCCAACTGAAAACCGATTCCAGCCGTCCAGACCCCATAACCCACAGCGATCTGAACACGATCTTGCTGGGTGACACCAGCCATTTCATAAGCTCTGGCAAAAAATTGGCACCAATCATCAACGTCTTTTTGAGTGTAGCAGAGATTTTTTCGCTTTCCGGTCGTTCCACTGCTGGAATGAATCCGGACAATCTTTTCAAATGGAACAGCCCGAAGCGGAAACGGATACCCATCGCGCAGATCATCGGCCGTTGTAAAGGGAAGTTTCTTGAGATCATCGAGGGAATGTATGTCATCCGGAGAGACGCCAGCACTGTCCAGTTTGTTTCGGTATTCCGGAGAACCCGCATAGGCATGGGCCACAGTCCATTTCAGTCCTTTGAGCTGGTAATCCAGAAGTTGTTCTTTGGTTGAAATGGGGGTTTCAAATCGTTTCAGGGTCATGATATCTCTCCAATGGGTATTTCCTGTCATTCATATGAATTTCATGTGCATCATTCAGGACCGTTCAGCACAACAGAGATTCCAGTATCTTTCCGGTCGTAAGGCAGCAGGGAGGGAATAGGTCTTTTTCGGCCATTTCCGACCGATAACGCAAGGTCTACCATTACCCTTATCAAGTCATACTTCTGAGAACCAAACGGGCATGTATATATCATTATTGAACCCTGTTTTGTCAATGTCATTCTATGAGCCATTCCGGAATCCAATACGACATCGATCTGAACAAGATAAAATTTGCGGCTCGCTTCTTTAGAAACCCCTTGCATTAGAAGGAATGATTTAGTATAAAGCTATCTATATGGTGGGTGTAGCTCAGTTGGCAGAGCACCGGGTTGTGGCCCCGGTTGTCGA
>CAYQKZ010000243.1:580-5361 GCA_964418135.1 uncultured Desulfobacterales bacterium | reverse complement strand
GCTTTCTTCAATAAACCGTTCAAAAGCATGAGCGGTAATGACAAAGCCGGGGGGGATGGTAAGCCCCAAAGCGTTACCCACAGTCGCAAGATTCGTTGCCTTGGAGCCGGCGATTTTCACCATATCCGGACGGAGCGACTCAAACGCCAGAACCATTTCCCCGGTGGAAGTTGAAACGCCGGCATTGAAAAAGGGGGCGGATTCCTGGTTGATCCGATCGCAGACATCGGACAATGCGGCATATTTCCCTTTTGAAATCCCGTTCAACGCGTCAATGAGACTATGGGTCGATGCCAGAAGGTCATCATAGTGTTTTTTTGCCGATCCCATGCTGAAGGAACTCCCACCGTAATAGGTCTGTTCCATCTCGGCAATGGCGTTCAGTGCATTCCGGTTATGGGTCAGAAAATCCTGGAAATGCCGGTATTTTTCAACGACCTTTCCGTCCACATTGACCAGGAGATCACAGGTTTTTTTGCTTGAAAACAGGTCAAATAAAGACATGGCCTTCCTCCATAATTATTCTAATCCCGTCAGAGCCTATTGGTTATTGTGCGGACTGTCAACAGCCACGCCCAGCATAAATACAGGCACAAAAATCAGCAGGATAGCGGCCATCAGCCAGAAGGCATGAAGATAATCCCCAAAAAACAGGGGCCACTTTAAAGCGGCCTCGCACCCTGGGTCGTAACGCAAGCCTAAGCATTGTTTTTCAATGCGATGACCAATTCTTTCACTGACTTTGGAGGGATAGGAAAACCTGGCTTGTTTCCCATTGCAATTGCGCCCTCAGGACACCAGTGAGGTAACTACCCTAATCCAATTTCATGGCGTGGGATGAAACCCGTTTCCAGACTCGGAAAATCCTCTATGATATTTTAAACCAGACATAAGTGATGCCGGAAATGATCACCTGATGAAAATCATGGACAATCCGGTGAAGCAGAACCAGACCAAGTCGATCCAGGTCGGTTTCTTCGGCTGTCATCATATCGGCAGGTATCCGGATTTCTCTGATATCCTCCATACGCCTGCCGTAAATGATTTCCACAAACAATTCGTCATCCCGATTGCTGATACGCAGAATTACAGCTTTTTCGGTATCTTTCGATGTATCCGCACGGGAAAAATGCACGAAAATCTCCTCACAGGCCAGATGAAGATTCCGGACCTGTTCTTTGGAAATATCCAACTTGTCGGCGCACTCTTGAATGCGATTCACCAGAATCGGCAGATTTTCCAAACCAGAGGAGATGAGGGCGGAAAACCCCCGTTTTTCCTGAATCCGGAAGAGAATGCTCAAGCTGATTGCTGTCAGACCACCGGCTGCCACTGCATTGTTCAGAAACACACCCAGGGCATCCGGAAACAGACCGGGGAAGAATCTGCCAGACCCGGCGACCAAACCGACGCACAGGGAAATGCTGACAAGCAGGCCGGAACGATGGGTCATACCATGGGAAAAGACAAGCTCGAATCCTGAAGGAAACATCATGGCCGCCAGCCCCATGAGAAACCCACCGAATACCGGAGTCGGCAGGTGGATTAGAAACATGCTCAATTTCGGCATGAAGGGCAGGATGATGAGCATCAATCCCCCGCATATTCCTACGGATCGGCTGGCCACACCGGTGATTTTCTGGATGGAAATATTCTCCGAATAGGTTTCATTCGGGACTGTTCCCAATATGCCGCTGATCATATTGCCCAACGCATCTCCATACAGCGTTCTCTGAACAACCCCATAGTCGATTGCACGATGTTCTCGGTGGGAAACCTGCTGCAAGGCCATGCTGTTCCCGATGGCCTGAACCCCGTTGATGACCGTCAGGACAGCCAAAACGGTCATCAGCGGCAGATAGTCCATTTTAAAATCATGGATCAGGCCGGGCCATGTTCCCTGGAACCAGCCGATCCAGGGATATATAGACAAATCCTGATCATGAAAGAGACCGATGTACCAGGAGATGATCAGACCGGCAGCCATGCCTAAAATGGGTGCCCAGATGCGTAACGAACGTTTCCCGAAAAGAGATATTCCCAACAGTATCCAGAGGGTGATAAAGCCGGTGAGGAAGTTCTCCCAGGTTCCAGAAAATGCATGTCCGGTTTCGCCCATCCACTCGGAAATACTTACAGGAACCAGACTCAATACTACAAGGAAGAGAATCACCCCCCCGACCGCCGGTGTGATGATATGGCGAAGAAATCTCAGAAAATAGGCCATGATGATTTCGATGGGTGCCACCAAAATACTCAATGCGCCCAGAAGGGGAAAACCTCCTATCTTGAGAATTTCCAGGCTGCAGGACAGGTAGGCAGCGGAGCTGCCCATGAACATGGCATAGCCTGAACCGAACCAGCCGATCCGCATCACCTGGACGAGGGTAATCAGACCGGAGCCCACACCGGCAGCTAGTGAAGCAAAAAGAATGTGTTCCATGGGAACGCCCGCTTTTTTGCCGATGATGACGGGCAAAATGGTGATTTCACCGTAGATCAGCATCACATGCTGGATTCCCATCATCAGGATCAGCCACAGCGGTGGCTTTTCATTGACATCATAGAGAAGTTTACTATCATGTCCGCTCATCAGCCGAAAAACCTTTCGCCTTGGGGGTTAATGATGGGGTGATGATTTTCTTCCCATGACCGATTTTTGGGATTTGGGGATACAGACTTTTGAAAACCGCATGCAGGCTTGGGACTTACAGATGGTTCTTTCGCTTTCAATATCTTCATCTATGTACCTCATGCCACTCGAGATTGTGTTATGTGCTGTCCCCTGATGATTATAAATCATACCCCTTCCATCAGGCGATCGTTCATCGTGATACTCGATTATCAAGTTTTTATTATCAGATAAAAATGAGGGGGCGGCCGAGTCAACAGATAAAACTCTGTGTCTCGTTCCTACGAGACACTTCACAGTAATACACGCTGGCCGACCGCCACTATGAATTATAGACTTCAACGTACCGAATGTCACTATGAATTACATTTTTTGATCAAATTCATAATTTCCACAAATCGTTTTTGACCGAACCACCAATGTATGCTAAGGTGTTTGGCATCGGAATCATCAGGTTCATAAAGTTTATTCAATCAACATGCCACGAGTCAGCAAAATCTCAAAATCTCCCCCGCCTGCTGTGGAAGACATTCTCAATCCTTTGGATGGAGTTCGTTACCGTAGGGCGTTTCAAAGTATTCCAGACTCCCGATGGTGATCGGATTTTCTTTATGAATAACAAAATAATCGATCACGAATCCTTTCTTAAGATTGACCCTCAACAATGAAGATATTGTTAGTTTCTTTCCGTCCGCAGACTGCGGCATCAAGGTGTGGGGAGCGGATATAAATTACTATCCCAAAGATTTCAAAGATGAACATGTTACGAGGATCGATGCATTCATTCACTTAATATTTTGACTCGCCTGTTGAAAGGTCACTATGAAACCCAATACACGACCAGGATACAATAAATGGTTCGAATCCATACAACGAAATCCGTTCAAATTGATACCTGAATGCCTTCTGATAAATCCTCCGGATCTCAATTCCCGTTATCCATATCTCGGAATCGCGACCCTCGCTTCAATGCTCCGGCAGCACGACATCTCTGTTTCAATTCTGGACTGCTCCGCCCTGTCGATGGAAATCGATGAAACCGTATCATATATTCGGCAAGTAAATCCTCGCATTATCGGTCTGACCGTCATGTCCCCTAATCTACAAAGGGTTTACCGACTGATAAAACGCATTCAGCATGAGATTCCGAATGCGGTTCTGGTTGTCGGTGGTGCTCATATCGATGCCGATCCTGAATCGATTAAAGACCTTGAAGTCAAATATGGATTCTGGGGGGAATGTGAACATGAATTTTTGGCATTTTGTCAAGCCATTCTGGCAGGAGAACCCCCACCTCCCATGCCCGGTTTCATCCATTATATCGACAACTGTCTGATCGTCGGAGAAAAACGAATCGTTTCCGATTTGGACGAACTACCGCCCCCTGCCTACGATCTATTACCCATCGAACGATATTACTCACCTAGCACATCTTCAAGAACCATTTCCTTTATATGTTCAAGAGGTTGTCCCTACAACTGTCTTTTTTGCAGCAAACTGCATCAAAAGCCATACCGTTTCCTCGGAACATCCAACATCTTGAACCAATTGAGATACCTGGTAAAAGAGCTGAAGATCGAGTGGGTGGAATTTGTGGATGAAATTTACACTCAAAAGATCCTTGATTGTCGAATTATGTCAGGCCATTATCGATGACGATCTAATATTCGAATGGGGTTGTGGAACACGCGCCGACCGTGTTGACGAAGAACTGCTTCGATTGATGAAACGCGCCGGTTGTCGTAAGATCGGTTTTGGCGTCGAAAGCGGTGTTGAAAGTGTTCGTTACCGGATAAACAAAAAAGTCAGCGACCTGAAAATTCTCGATGCCATATCCTTATGCCGAAGCATCCAGATCAAAACTCAAACATGCTTTATTTTTGGACACCCATGTGAGACATTGGCGGAAATGCGTCAGACCGTTCATTTTGCCAGAAATCTTGGATCCAATTATCCCAGTTTTGGCCGTATGATTCCGATTCCTGGATCCGAATTATTCGAATTGGCTAAATTAAATGGAGAAATCGATCCTGATATCTGGAGACGTTTCATGCATGGGGATTCAGAACTTCCAATATATACACCCAAAGGGGTTTCACCGGAGGATGTAAACCATATATTTCAAACTGCCTGGTTTTCCGTATACTTC
>CAYQKZ010000243.1:0-570 GCA_964418135.1 uncultured Desulfobacterales bacterium | reverse complement strand
TGGAAAGGCCTTCTGGGATTTTGCCTGCTCCAGAGGCTTTTGATTTTGTTGAACTCGAAAAAGTCGAAATTAGGACAACTTTGTAAAATGTTCGCAGGCAAGGAGCGTGAATTCAGAAAAATGAGGCGTGCTTTTTGTACACTTCAGCGACGAGGAATGCAGCGCTACAAAATATTCGAACTTTTTCTAAGCCTTCAATCTTATTTTATTTAACGTCAAGACAATGGTTCTGGGGAAAGGTTGATGGCAGAAGACGTGAATTTCTCCAGCACCTCCAGCAGCACATCCTTTTCAGCCATATGACTGACCGGAGTTTGAACTTGTCCACAATCTCCTTGACGTTGTCGCTGAAACCGTCGAGATAGGCATTGAAGTTGGCTTCCAGTATCTGGCGGTTGTTGGCGGCGGTATCGACTTTTCCTTGCCCGGCTCCAGCAGGCAGTCCAGCCGCCTCAGTACGAACATGGGAAGAATGACATCCCGGTATTTGCCACGCACATAAACATCGCGCAGACAATCGTCGGCAATGTACCAGATGAAAGAAACGATGGTTATCGGTTTATTCGATTT
>CAYQKZ010000242.1:0-5408 GCA_964418135.1 uncultured Desulfobacterales bacterium | reverse complement strand
GGTGAATGTGGACGGTAAACCCATGGGACAGGCGGATGTGTCTCTGGCGGAAATCTCTGTGATTGCCGACGCACTGACCACTCCGTACCAGGCCATTGTTGAGTCCGGTCTTACCGACAAAGACACCGCCATTTTTATTGGCGTCGGCGGGGTTGGAGGTTTTGGCGCCCAGATCGCCAAGTCGTTTGGCGCCACCGTCATCGCTATCGATGTGGATGCAACCAAACTGGAAGCCATTGCACCCTATGTCGATACCACATTCAACGCCAGGGAAATGGCATTTAAAGATCTGCGCAAGGCCGTAACCGATTTTGTCAAGAGTCAGGGCCGGCGGCGGACGGAATGGAAAATTTTTGAAACATCGGGAACGGCTGCCGGACAGAAGAGCGCCTTCGGACTTCTCGTCCATGGCGCTTCTCTGGCAATTGTCGGATTTACCATGGATACCGTGGATATCCGCCTGTCCAATCTCATGGCTTTTCATGCTACGGCCAGAGGAAACTGGGGTTGCATTCCGAAATACTATCCGGCTGTGTTGAATCTTGTTCTGTCGGACAAAGTAAAAATCAAGCCGTTTGTCAAATGTTTCCCGCTATCTGAGATCAACACGGTGTTCGAGATGGTTCACAGCCGGAAAATTCAGCAGCGACCCATTTTGGTTCCGGATTGATCAATTTAATACACTTGCTGTGAAAATACTTAACCACGAAATAATAAATGTATCGTTAAATTATCAAGCTTGGGGGTGAAGCCCGGCATGATTCATGAGGCTTTTCCATAAAATAAATAAACGGCAAAATACACGACAATAACGACGCATGATTTTCATCTTTGTATCATATCGTGTTTATTTACTGCAACCGGTCATAATCTGTACTTGGCTTATGCTCTCTTCCCCAGCGGGGGCGGTGGGTGGGCCAAACGTTTAGATTATGACCGTTGACAGTATAGTCCACCTATTGAAGACCGCCGTCTAATATCGGGGTTTATAACTTGCCCCCTTTGCATGGTGATTTTCAATCCTCTGATTCTCTCTCCCGATATAAATCCTCTCAACTGGACTTCTTTCACAGATGAAGGGAGTGAAAGGGTGAAAAAAGTATGATTCAAACCGCATACTTCACTATCCCGTCTTTTGAAATCGAAAATCGAATAAAAATTATCCAGGATAAATTGCAAGATGCTGAGATCGACGGGCTGTTAGTGATTCAGCGGGTCGATCTTCTCTATTTTTCCGGTACTGCGCAACATGCCTTTCTTTTCATCCCCTCGGTCGGGGAGCCGCTGTTAATGGTCAAAAAATTCTATCCACGGGTGGTAAATGAATCCTCTCTGAGCCATATTATCGCAATCAAATCCGTAAAGGATATCCCCAGGGCGATTCATGATTTTTATGGAAGCTTACCCCGAACCATCGGATTTGAGCTGGACGTGCTGCCGGTCAGGGATTTCAATTTTTATCAGAATCTGTTTGCTGAGTGTACTCTCTGCAATGGATCGGATCTGATTCTGGAAACCAGAATGATCAAATCGGGATGGGAAATTGAACGGATGGAAGAAGCGGCAGCGCTTTCGCACCGGACATTCGATTATATGAAGTCGGTAATCGAACCCGGTCTGACAGAAATGGAATTTGCTGCCATGGCCGAAAGTTTTGCCAGAAAATACGGTCATATGGGAAAATTGCGTGTTCGGGATTTTCAAACGGAAGGCTATAGTTGGCACATCCTGAGCGGAAGAAACAGCGCCATGGTCGGACTGTTGGATGCGCCTGCCAGCGGAGCCGGTCTGTCTGTCGCTTTTCCCTGTGGAGCCGGTTGGAAAGCACTGGAAGCTCATGAACCCATTCTCATCGATTTCTCCATAGCCTTGAACGGCTATCATATGGATGAAACGCGGATGTTCGCCATGGGAGCAATGCCTCAAAAGGCGATTGATGTCTGCAAAGCAGCCATCGACATCCATAATGCCGTTTTGGAAATGCTCAGACCTGGCATGACGGCACATGAAATTTATGAATCGAGCCTTTTGACAGCACAAAAAAGCGGATATCAAGAATCCTATCTGGGCCCTGTGGGATATCAGGTCTCTTTTGTCGGACATGGGATCGGCATGGAACTGGTGGAGCCGCCTTTTCTTGCAAGAGGCAGACAAGACTGTCTCAAACCAGGGATGACCTTTGCGTTAGAACCCAAAATCGTTATTGAAGATGAGTTTATGGCCGGAGTAGAAAGTGTTTTTCTGGTAACCGAAAAGGGAACTCGCCTGATTTCAACCGTGCCTGTTGAAATTTTCATTCGCTGAATAGTTCGTCTGTTCTCCGAATTTCCACGGCGATGACTGGTTTTGACTTGTTTGTTTTTTTGAGTTTAGATATGAACCAATTTGAGCCGCAGGATATGGTGATCGTTGATACCGCAGTCGGTGTGGAACATTTCGGGAGAAGTCTTGACGGACGTGTGATCATATCCTGTGTGTGGTGGACCCGTCTTTTGAATCCATCATGATGACAAAACGGGTACTGGCCTTTGCCGGAGAAGCTGGTCTCTCGGTTTCCGTCGTTTTGAACCGATTGACCCCTGAATCCGAAGCTTTTGCAGTTATCATCCGAGTCACGCAAACAGGGAGAAGGAATTAAAGAAACATTCTATATGATCGAATTAAATGAATCAACATCGGTTGTTACATGGTGCTGTTAGCCTTCATCCTTGACTTTGTATGATTTTTCACCTACACATGAACACCGTAAATGGGTATAGTAAATTGAACGATTGGAGTTTGACAGGAGGGCAGGATGAACGGGGTGGGGCGAAAGACAGCTATGGGGGTGGGAGTGTTGTTGTTGTTGGGTACCTTGTTTCTGGTTACCAGCTTCCTGACCATCGATTACATGGTGAACTACTGGTGGTTTGATTCGCTCGGATACGCTTTTTACTTTGTTCAGCGGCTATTCTACCGTTATCTGGTCTTTCTGAGTGTCACGATGCTGTTCTTTGTGATCTTTTTTTTCAATTTCTGGATAGCCTCGCGCTTTTTGGGAACCGGCAGCCCGCCACCGATGGATTCGAAAGTTCAGTCGAAAGAGTCCTATCGGAAAGTGCTGCGGATGTTCCGCAGTGGTTCGATGACTGTCTATACACCGCTTTCCCTGATACTGGCCATCGTGATCGCCTCCCCGCTCTTCGATCGCTGGGAGGATTTTCTACTGTATGTTTTCGGCCCCCAGTCATCCATTTTTGATCCGGCATATGGCAACGATATCAGTTATTATCTTTTTTCATTTCCGATCTATTTATTGATCCAGAGGCGGATATTCATTTCGTTCGCCTTTCTGCTGATCAGTGTTCTTTTTCTCTATTGGTTGGAACACCGATTACTCAAGTCCCAGGAACAGGGGATTCAAAAGGGAGCCAAAATCCACTTGAGCTTCCTGATACTGTCTGTTTTTGCCATTGAAATCTGGGACTTTTTTCTGCAGCGTCATGCACTGCTCTATACATCCTCTTATGAACCGCTCTTCTCTGGACCGGGATATTCCGAGATGCGAGTGATTCTCCCATTTATTTATGCCTGTATTCTTCTGCTGACCATTACGGCAATTTCCGCTGTTTGTTTTTTTATGAGCAGAAAGGGGATCAGAACACTCGCCATTTCTGCGACGCTGTTTTTTTTGGCATTGGGCGCACGTTATTCCGAATTCCTACCCAAATTTGTAAACGATTACTGGGTTACTCCCAATGCGATTTCCAAGCAGACACCTTATATCTTGAATAATGTCAACGCCACATTGTCCTCCTTTAATCTGAGAGAAGTCGAGACACGTGAGGTTACGCCGTTGCTGACGGATGAGGGTGTCACTGAGAAGAAGGCACAGGGAATTTTTCGGAACATTCCTGTCTGGGATGGAGAACTGTTGAACGATGTGTATGAGCAGTTGCAGGAACTGCGTACCTACTATGATTTTGCCAAAGTCGATGTCAGCCACTACAATGTTCGAGGGAACAATCAGCAGGTTTTTCTGGCTGTCCGGGAAATGAATACTGCCGAACTGCCCAAGGGGGCCCGTAATTGGGTGAACGATCATCTTGTCTATACGCACGGATATGGAGCGGTGATGACACCGGCCGGTCAGGGCGGAGATGAACCGATGACCTGGTTCTTGAAAGGCATTCCACTCGAATCGGATTTTGGATTCAGTATCAAACAGCCGGCGGTTTATTTCGGATTGCTGGAGAATTATCCATATATTATCGTTCCAAACGATGCTGGAGAGTTTGGCTATCCGCGAGGAGATTCCAATGTTACAGAAAATTACGATGGTTCAAGGGGGGTTCCGATCAATTCCGCCTTCAGTAAGTTGATGTTTTCCTACTTTTTGAAGGATACGGATATATTTTTCACAACCAAGACCAATCATCAAAGTAAAATCCTGTTCCGCCGAAATATTCAGGAACGAATTCGAATTATTACCCCTTATTTGACACTGGACCATGATCCCTTTGCGGTGATTACCGAAAAGAATATCTACTGGATTCAGGACGCTTACACAACTTCCCGCTATTACCCAAATGCTGCATCTTTTGGTACCGGCGATGAACGAATCAATTACATTCGAAATCCGGTAACGATAGTGGTCAACGCCTATACCGGAGATGTGGATTATTATATTTTCGATACCAAAGACCCGATCATCAATGCTTATCGACGCATGTATCCCGGACTGTTCAAGGATGCCGCACAGATGCCGGCGGATGTCCGGTCCCAGGTGCGATACCCGCAGGATATGTTCGATATTCAAATGGCTGTTTATGCCAAATATCATCAGACTGACCCAGAGGTTTTTTACCAGCAGGAGGATATTTGGGATGTTGGCATTCCGGGGGCTGTTTCTGAAAAAAAACGGGCAACCCAATCCTATTATCTCACGCTGGAAATGATCGAACCCAATCGTTTCGATTTTGTGCTGGTATCTCCGATCATGCCGAAAGGTCGAGCCAATCTCCGGGCCCTGGTTTTGGCCGGGTCGGACCGTTCGAGTTTTGGCAAATTGATTGTTTACAGTTTTCCAAAAGGCGAACTCGTCTATGGACCGGCGCAAGTTCATGCACTCATCAATCAAGACACCATGATATCCCAGCAATTTACGTTATGGGATCAGGTGGGCTCTCAGGTGGCGCGGGGAAATATGATCATTTTTCCCATCGACAAAATGCTCATCTATATTCAGCCGGTTTATCTGAAGTCATCGACTGGCTTGAAAATTCCTGAACTCAAGCGCCTCATCATGACTCAGGGGCAAGTGGTTGTCATGGAGAAATCATTGGAGGATGCATATGCCAAAATGATCGAACGGTTGAAGGCTGAAACTGTCAGGATAGACCGTCGATTCGCACCGCTGAGTTCAGAAC
>CAYQKZ010000241.1:0-5418 GCA_964418135.1 uncultured Desulfobacterales bacterium | reverse complement strand
TGTTGAGAACCACAGATCCTTCGAACCCGGCATTTTCGGCAATCTGACGCAGCGGTTCTTCCAGTGCACGTCTAAGGATAGCAATACCGTTCTTCTGCTCTCCCTTGACATCCAATCCATCCAGAGCTTTGATGCAGCGGACCAGCGCAACGCCACCGCCCGGAACAATGCCTTCTTCAACGGCCGCACGGGTGGCGTTCAGGGCATCTTCCACGCGGGCTTTCTTTTCTTTCA
Source organism: uncultured Desulfobacterales bacterium (assembly GCA_964418135.1). Classification (GTDB taxonomy): domain Bacteria; phylum Desulfobacterota; class Desulfobacteria; order Desulfobacterales; family Desulfatirhabdiaceae; genus RAAP-1. The sequence continues at coordinate 5,184 of CAYQKZ010000241.1, read as the reverse complement.
TTTCGGTTTCCGTGGCTGCGCCGATGCGAATCACCGCAACACCGCCGATCAGTTTGGCCAGACGTTCCTGAAGTTTTTCCCGATCGTAATCGGATGTGGTTTCTTCTATCTGAGCGCGAATCTGACGAACCCTGCCTTCCATTTCCTTGCGGTCGCCGCCGCCGTCAATGATGGTGGTGTTGTCTTTGTCGATTTTTACATTTTTGCATTTGCCCAGATCTTTTAACGTGACGTTTTCAAGCTTCATGCCCAGATCTTCGGAAATCATGCGGGTGCCCGTCAGAATGGCGATGTCTTCGAGCAAGGCTTTGCGGCGGTCTCCGAATCCAGGGGCTTTGACAGCCGCGACCTGAAGTGTTCCGCGAAGCTTGTTCAATACCAGCGCAGCCAGGGCTTCACCCTCCACATCTTCGGCAATGATCAAGAGATTTCTTCGGGATCGGGCGGTTTCTTCGAGCAGCGGTACCATATCTTTCAGGCTGCTGATCTTTTTTTCATGAATCAGAATGACGGGTTCGTCCAGCACCACTTCCATTCTTTCGCGGTTGGTGGCGAAATGCGCAGAGATATAGCCGCGATCGAACTGCATGCCCTCGACCACATCCAGTGTGGTTTCCATGCCTTTGGCTTCTTCGACGGTGATGACCCCTTCCTTGCCCACTTTTTCCATGGCTTCGGAAATGATATTGCCCACCATTTCATCGTTGTTGGCGGAAATGGTGCCCACCTGGGTGATTTCCAGTTTGTTATTGGTGGGCTTGGAAATGGATTTCAATTCGGCGATGACCGCTGCCACCCCTTTGTCGATTCCGCGCTTGATGGCCATCGGGTTGGCCCCGGCTGCCACCAGCTTCTGGCCCTCGTTATAGATGGCCTGAGCCAAAACCGTTGCGGTCGTGGTGCCGTCGCCGGCCACATCGCTGGTTTTGCTGGCAACCACCTTGACCATCTGAGCGCCCATGTTCTCGTATTTCTCGGGCAGCTCGATTTCTTTGGCAACGGTTACACCGTCTTTGGTGACGGTGGGGGATCCGAATGTTTTTGCCAGAACAACATTTCTTCCCTTGGGTCCAAGGGTCACTTTGACGGCATCAGCCAGTGCATTGACGCCTTTCAGCATATGTTCTCTTGCTTCAGAGCCGTAACAAATCATTTTTGCGGGCATGCGTAATTCCTCCAGTTGTGTCGATTATTCAAATATTGCCAATATATCGGTTTCTTTTAAAAAAATATGCTCGATGCCGTTGATCCGGATTTCGGAACCGGCGTATTTGGAAAACAGAATGCGGTCTCCCGTCTTGACATCCAGGGTAATCCGTTTGCCGTCCTTGCCGCATTTTCCAGATCCTGCAGCAATCACTTTGCCTTCCTGGGATTTTTTCTTGGCGGTGTCGGGAATGATGATGCCGCCGCCGGTTTTCTGCTCTTCCTCAACCCGTAACACCAGCACATTGTCGTTCATGGGTCTGATCTTCATGGCTGATTGATTCTCCTTTCCGCTTCCGTAATGGTTTAAAGATCAGTTGATAATGTTATATAATTCCATAATATTAAATAGTTATATTTATTCTGTTCTCAAATTGATTAAAAATTAATCATTTTGCTCCAACTGTCAAGCCAGGCTGATGAACAAAGCGAAGGAATGAAGTTGAAAAAACAGAAGGCTTCCATGGATATCGAAAACAAGCCCTGCACCGGCAATGATTTCGATAGTGGAAAGCAGGATCGCTGTCGGCATCAGCCAGGGTTTGGGAATCTATCCATGATAGAACAGCATGTCAACACCCCGCAGCGTTTACGGCTGTCTTCCTTCCCTTCGATAAAAGGGGATGTATAAAATTATCTTGATAATCTGATGCTATGGGTTTAACAATCTTTGGCTGCAACGGTTTGCAGTCGATCAACCCGATTGTCGCTTTTTATTAAAGGGTGATGCATATGTCAAATTCATAAAAGATATCAAAGATTCCGGTTTATTACTTTTTGCCATACGGTTTGGAAAAAATGATCGATGCCTATCTTTCACATATAAGGAGAGAAGAAATGAAATTCATTAAATTTGTGGTTGTTCTGTTGCTGATGTTCACATGTGGCTGTGCCGCCATGAATGGCTCTGAGGACAGAAATTCCCGGAGGCTGTCGGATTCGCCCGAAAAAATCCTGGCACCCGTAGATTATTCCCAGTTCGGCAGACCCCCGGTGCCGGCAAAAATTCTGCTGCTGATCCCCACCGAGTTCGAGCGTTACGCGCATGTCAGCAATTATGATGGCACCCGCATCCATCACAGCCTGGGTCGGGATGCGGAAATGGAATTGAGAGATGCCTTCAAAATCGAATTTTCCAAGGTTGACACCTGGCCGGTGCGAAGCGAAGCCAGGGCCGTAGAGATGCTTTCCCCGAAAGACCCGGAAAATTACCAGATGCGGGCTTATGATTATGTGGCGATCCCCAGAATCATCCGGGTCGATTCGCTGGAAAGCAATGACAAATACGGATTTGAAATCGATCTTCAGGTGGAGTTCAATGCCGGAAACGGGGCAAGTATCACCATCAAAGGGCACGGCGAGTGCCAGATCGGAAAATATGCTCAGTCAACGCCGGAAAAAGGGGCTGTCCTGACACTCCAGTATGCCATTTCGGCCATTCTGGACGGCATCGAAAAAAGACGCAGTCTATTTGAAAAATGAATGCAACATGCCAACGTTTCGGAGGTGATCATGCCCGATATTCGCCCAATTCATTACAAGATTTCTCTGGAGCCGGACCTGGAGCGGTTTCAATTTTCCGGAATCGCCGAAATTACGATTGAAACCGATTCTCCCGTCGAAACCGTCGTCCTGAATGCACTGGACCTGAATGTCGGTGAATGTATCGTCAGGCAGTCGGAAATAACGGCGCCTTGTTTGCTGTCGTTGGATCCAATAAAAGAGGAACTGACAATCGGCCTGCCCAAATCCCTCTGCGGACAATTCGTACTGACCATCGCTTATCGGGGAAACATCGGTGACGGCATGGCCGGATTCTACCGCAGCGGCTATGTTCAAGACGGCGTCCGCCGTTTCATTGCCGTCACCCAGTTTGAGGAAAGCGATGCGCGACGGGCATTTCCGTGTTTCGATCATCCATCGCAAAAAGCGTCATTCGATATTGAATTGATGGTGGATGCCGGGTTGACCGCGGTTTCCAATGCCGCCGTCAAGGCCATTTATCCGATGGATGACGGCCGGCAGCGCTTCGTGTTTGAAACTACACCGAAAATGTCCACTTATCTGGTATTCTGGGGCGTGGGCGATTTCAAGCGGGTTTCAATAGATACCGAAAAACGGGTCCACGTTCTGACATTGCCGGGGATGGAGCCGTATGCCGATTTGGGCCTGGATTTCGGTGGCAAGGCGCTGGCATACTGCGAGGAATATTTCAACATTGATTATCCGTTTTCCAAGATGGATCTGATAGCCGTTCCGGACTTTGCGTTCGGCGCGATGGAAAACTGGGGGGCCATCACATTTCGAGAGAACCTGCTGCTGCGGTATCCAGGCATCACTTCGAAATCCGCAGAGGGCAGAATCTGTGAGATCATTTCCCATGAAATCGTGCATCAGTGGTTCGGCAATCTGGTAACTCCGTCGGACTGGAAATATCTGTGGCTGAATGAAAGTTTTGCCACCTATTTCGGTTATGGCATCGTGGATCGGTATCATCCCGACTGGGGCGTCTGGGACCAGTTTCTGTACAGCCAGACCGCCGTGGCCATGTTCCGGGATGCGTTGATTGAAAATTTTCCCATCGAAATTCCGGGCGGAGAACATGTCGTCATCAATTCCAGCACGTCACCGATCATTTACAGTAAAGGGGGCAGCATCCTCCGGCAGATTCACGGGTATATCGGCAAGGAGCGCTTCCAGCGGGGTCTGCGGCGGTATCTGCAAACGCATGCTTATGCCTGTGCGGCCAGCGACCACCTCTGGCAGGCGTTTGAGGCGGATTCGGATATACCGGTTGTCCGCATCATGAAAAGCTGGATCGAACAGCCCGGTTTTCCGTTGCTGACAGCTCATCGTGACGGATCAGAATTGACGATTTCTCAGCAGCGGTTTACGTTCCTTGCCAACGATACAGGCCAGAGCTGGATCGTTCCGGTGACGATCGATGCTTTTTCGGGTTCCAGCATGCCCACCCGCCTGAACCTGTTGCTGGATCGACCGTGTCAGACATTCGATCTGCCGGAAGATACCACAGTTTATAAAATCAATGCCGGACAAACCGGTTGTTACCGGGTCCGCTATCAGGATTCCGCAAATCTGGAAGCGCTTGGAAGTGCTGTCCGGAACCAGTCTCTTTCTCCGGAAGATCGCTGGGGACTGCACGCGGATATCTTCGCCCTGCTGATTCGCGGGGATATGACGCTGACGGATTATCTGGATTTTCTGGAGTATTATGTGGATGAAGACGCCTTCCTGCCGCTTGCCGGTATTTCCGACGCCCTCTGTCATCTCTGGCAGGTCATTGCAGACGGTCGTCAGCGGATTTCCGAGGTGGCGATTCCTCGGTTGGAGTCTATCCTGAACCGTATCGGGTACGAGGCGCTTGCGGATGAAGCCTATACCCGCACCCTGCTGCGTGACCAGGTTCTGTGGCAGGCGGCCATGATCGGTTCTTTGAAAGCGGCTGAATTCGGACATTCTCAGTTTGCCCGGTTGAAAGCGGGCAAAGCCGTCAATCCGGATATTTTAAGAAGTGTGATGCAGATCGGCGCGCAGACGGAAGGCCGGGATGCGTTTGACTGGTTGACAAAGCGGAGCCGTGAATCCGCCAGCGAGCAGGAGCGGGTCAACATACTGATCGCGCTGGGGGGTTTTGCCGACAAGGATGTCATTGCCGCAGCGCTGGACTATGTCATCGAACAGGTGCCGGCCCGGAATCAATATGTTCCGATAGCTTCCATGGCGGCCAACCCCGTGGCAGTCCCTCTGTTGTGGGAGTGGTACACGGCCAATCTGCCGAAAATCGAGTCATTTCATCCGCTCCTTCATGAAAGACTCATCACCGCCATCGTTCCCTCTGCCGGTCTTCAACGGCCGGATGAGATCCGAAGCCATTTCAGCGATTATATGAGCCGAACGGAACGCGCCAAAGACGCAATCAAGCTGGCCCTTGAAAAATTGGAAATCAATCTGCAGACC
>CAYQKZ010000240.1:1205-5426 GCA_964418135.1 uncultured Desulfobacterales bacterium | reverse complement strand
GGTTCAACGGTTTGCGGATCCGCTTGCGGGTCATCTGAATCAATCCCATTTCCGAGATGGGCAGGACATGGGTCTTGCTGCGGTCGATTTTCAACGCTTCGATCAGGGCGTTGTAAACTTTTTCCTGGTTGGACTTTTTTTCCATATCGATAAAATCGATGATGATAATGCCGCCGATGTCCCGCAGCCGGATCTGATAGGCAATTTCCTTGACCGCATCCAGGTTGGTCTTGAGAATGGTTTCTTCCAGGTTGTGCTTGCCGACATATCTGCCGGTGTTGACGTCGATGGCTACCAGCGCCTCGGTCTGTTCGATGACGATGTACCCGCCGGATTTCAGCCAGACCTTGCGTTTCAAGGCTCTGGATATATCCCCCTCCAGGTTGTAGGCGTCGAATATGGGTTCCTGGCCTTCATACAGCTCGACGGAATCTTTCAGGCCCGGCATGAACGTATTCAGAAATGAGAGAACCGATTCATACACCGGCCGGGAATCGATGATCAGGGAATCGGCTTCGTGGGTTAACAGATCCCGGACAGCCCTCAGGCTGACATTCAATTCTTTATGCAGCAGGGAAGGTGCCGAAGCGGTTTTGTATTTGGTCAGAATCGCCTGCCATAAATTCTTGAGAAAGACCATTTCCGGCGCCAATTTTTCTGGATGGATGCCTTCACTGGCTGTTCGAACAATGTAGCCGATCGTATCATCCCTTAGAGACAACACCATTTCCTTCAGCCGCGTCCGTTCATCTTCATCCAGAATCCTTCGGGATACGCCGACATGATTCGAATACGGCATCATCACCAGAAAACGGCCCGGCAGGGACACGTAAGTGGTTACCCGCGCTCCCTTGGTGCCCATGGGAGATTTGGCTACATGAACCAGAATTTCCTGGCCTTCCGTGATCAGATCTTCGATATGCACGTCTTTGTGGGGGGGGGGATGGGTGATGAACGGCGCATTGATTCCACCGGAGAGTTCCTCTTCATCCTGATTTCGGATCATGATCTGTTCGATCTCGGTATCCTGATACCCCAGCACATCGTCCACATAGATAAACGCGGCCTGAGTGAGGCCGATATCCACGAAAGCGGCCTGCATGCCGGGCAGTACCCGCTGAACCCTGCCCTTGTAGATGTTCCCGGCTATATCCGAATGATCCTGCCTTTCGATAAACAGCTCTGCAATGGTGCCGTTTTCGATCAGAGCGACCCGTGTTTCGTGGCCCATGTCGTTGATGATGAGTTTTTTCAGCATGATGGCGTTTTATTGGCAAAAGGGTGTGTCAACCACGAAACACATGATGTACACGAAAAAAAATCATTCATGTTTCAGGGTGAAGCCGTTTTTCGTCTACTTTCTGGTTAGTTTTTTTCAGATTAGGTGAAACAAGTCGGAATCCATTCTTTGTTTATAGCGCATTATTCCGTTTTCATGCAATGTCATTCTGTGAAACATCGATCATATTTCAATTGAAAACTTCATCCAAAAGGGGCACTATGTTTGGCATGATAACGCTCATGATCAAGGGCTTGTTCGCCCCGCGATTTATGAATATGAAAGTCTATATTTCACGGAAAAAGGAAATTGATATGATACGCATGACAGACCCTGTTGAAGACGCATTCCAGGCAGGTGACAGGATTTTGGGATACGACGTGCTTCGTGTCGTGACACTGAAGGAACTGCGCTGTATGTTTTACGAGTTGGTGCATGCAGCGACCGGTGCCCGGCACATCCATATCCGTAACGACGATGCGGAAAATACGTTTGGCGTAGCCTTCAAGACCGTTCCGCGCGATTCCACCGGTGTGGCCCACATTCTGGAGCATACGGCGCTTTGTGGGTCTGGCGACTATCCCGTGCGAGACCCTTTTTTTTCCATGCTCAAACGCAGCCTGAGTACCTTCATGAATGCCTTTACAGCGTCCGATTGGACCATGTATCCGTTTTCCACCCAGACACCGAAAGATTATTACAACCTGATGGGGGTCTATCTGGATGCGGCGTTTTTCCCGAATCTGGATGAACTCAGTTTTATGCAGGAAGGCCATCGCCTGGAAATCGAATCACAAGATCCGTTGCGACTGGTGTATAAAGGGGTGGTTTATAACGAAATGAAAGGAGCCATGTCGTCTCCGGATCAAGTGATGGCCCGATCGCTGCTGAACGTTCTGTTTACGGATACGACATATCGGTTCAATTCCGGCGGTGATCCGGTCGTCATTCCCAGCCTGACCTGGGAGCAGCTTAAATCCTTTCACAGCCGTCATTATCATCCCAGCAACGCTTATTTCTACACCTACGGCAACCTTCCGCTGAAAGATCATCTTCAGTTCATTCAGGATAAAGTCCTGAATCGGTTTACGCGGATCGATCCGGGTACGGATGTGCCGTCTCAGCCAAGGTGGCGGCAGCCCCGTCAGGCAACCTATTATTATCCGCTCGATAAACATCAGGACCTTTCCCGGAAATGTCAGGCCTGCGTAGCGTGGCTGACATGCGATATCACCCATTCTTACGAAATCCTGGTGCTTACCTTGCTTGGTGAAATCCTTCTTGGAAATTCGGCATCTCCCTTGCGAAAAGCCCTTATGGATTCGGGACTGGGGTCATCGCTCAGCGATGGTTCCGGATTCGATGCGGATTGTCGGGATGCATTTTTTTCATGCGGCCTCAAAGATATCACGGAAACGAGTGTCGAGAAGATTCATGCATTGATCTTCGACACCCTGACCGATCTGGTCAAAACGGGTATCGATAAGGAACTGATCGAATCCGCCATTCATCAGCTCGAATTTCATCGCAAAGAAGTGACCAACACCCCGTATCCCTATGGCCTGAAACTCCTGATGGGTTTTACCGGAACCTGGCTTCACGGCGGCGATCCCGAAGAAATCCTGGAACTGGATGCGATCATGAGCAGACTCAAGACCGCCGTTGACGACGGGCCTTTTTTCGAAAATTGTATTCAAACCTATTTGCTGAACAATCCCCATCACGTCCTGCTGACGCTCAAGCCCGATGCCGCGATCGAGGAAAAAGAAGAACAGCGGGTTGCCGCCGAGCTGGAATCGGTAGCCGCCACGCTCTCGGATACAGATAAGGACAGGCTGGCGCAATATGCCGAGGCACTTCAGGTCCGTCAGGAAACCCAGGAAGATGTTTCCTGCCTGCCCACACTGGCTATTGCCGATATTCCACGGGATGTTCGGGTGATCACCGAACTGCCGGGGCAAATGGATTCCCCGGTGCTTTATTATGATCAGCCCACATCGGGAATTGTTTATGTTGCCGCTGCATGCGAAGCCACCGGGCTGTCAGCGGACATACAGCCGCTGGTTCCTTTTTTTTGTTACGCTCTTCCCAAGATCGGAACATCCCTTCGGGATTATACGGAACTGGCCCGATCGATCGATCGCTACACCGGCGGCATCGGGTTTTCGACCCATGCCCGGACGCGATTCGATGCAGCCGGCTCCGGTCTTCCCCTGATCACATTCAACGGCAAATGCCTGGTGCGGAATGTGGACCGTCTGTTTGAAATCATTCAGGAGATTTTGTGCCAGCACCGATTTTCCGATCTGTCCCGGTTGAAGCCCTTACTGCAGGAAGACCAGGCAGGCATGGAATCCATGATCGTCCATAACGGCCACAGGCTGGCGATTTCATTGTCATCGAGACGATTTTCCGCATCCAGCCGTCTCAACGAATCCTGGCATGGAATTCACCAGCTCAAAACCATTCAGGATCTGACAAAAGACATTTCGGACCCGGCGCTCGGCGCCCTGGGGGATAAATTATCCGCCATCGGCAGTCGGTTGTTTACCGGAAACAATCTGAAACTGGCCCTGATCGGTGAAACCGAACCGCTTACGAATGCATCCCACTGGCCGAAAACGCTGTATCACTCTTTGCCCGATGTAAAATCGAACACGGACAGTCTGCCGCCGGTAGCGGAAGACGGGCTTCCCCATGAAGGCTGGTCCACGTCTTCTGCCGTGTCTTTCGTGGCGTTGTCTTTCGAGACGGTCCGCATGTCTCATCCTGATGCACCGGCTCTGATGCTGATCAGTAAAATGAGCAGATCGCTGTATCTGCACCGGGAAGTTCGCGAAAAAGGCGGCGCATACGGCGGTATGTCCATTTATACGCCGGAGGATGGGGTGTTCAGTTTTGCTTCCTATCGCGATCCGCATATCGTTTCGACCCTGAATGCC
>CAYQKZ010000240.1:0-1195 GCA_964418135.1 uncultured Desulfobacterales bacterium | reverse complement strand
TTCCGGAGCCATGGCGTTTATGGCGTCCGGCAATTACAACTCGGAAGACATCAAAGAAGGGATTCTTCAGGTCTGTGCGGATATCGACAGACCGGACCCGCCCGGGCCGGCCGCCAAAAAGGCGTTTTACCGGAAAATCGTCAAGTTTTCAGATGAATTGCGGCGCCGGTTCAAACACGATTTGCTGGCGTTGACCCGTGAAGATGTGATGCGGGTCTCGCAAAAATACATGGACCCCCTTGGCATGCGAAAAGGGGTGGCCGTTATTTCCGGAGAGGAAAAATTGAAAGCCGCCAATCTGAAGCTGCAGGAGAAGCCGCTGTCTCTCAATCGGATATGAGTTTTTGCTGCTTTTCCAAAACCAGGTGGTGTCTGAAATCGGCGCTGTCCATAAAAGGACCGGGAGGCCGGACTCCTGAAATAAAATGAGCCAAACATCAGGGCCGGAAGTTGATTTTCCGGCTCTGAGGCAACTCAAAAAAAAATAATCTACCATGATTGATTATACTATGAGTCGTTACAATCTGCGTTTTCATCAAACTCCCTCCCCCAGCGGGGGAGGGCCGGGGTGGGGGTTTCAAAAGCGCAGATTGTACCCATTTGAAGTATAATACAGATTTACATGGATACACAGGATGGACAGGATATTGGGAACTGATTTTTATCCTCGCCCTTACGTCACATCGAACATCCGGCACCCCTGATTGCCGAAGCAGTAAATCACATGCTGCGATATTTTCGCTTCGGGATATTCCTGTTTCAATCCTTCCACATAACCGGCGATCTGTTCGGTGTCTGCCGCTTGCAGCTTAAAATCATCGATGGTGGTTTTGAACTTCTCGAAAGCCGCATTGCTGATGTATTTGAACTCGATCACCATCCGCACCCCGGCAAAGCAGTCGCTGAATTTGCCCACAAACTCCAGGTCGGTGCGGCCTTTGGGATAGGATCGCTCGACATTCCAGGTAAACCATGGGGACAGATGTCGGCTGCACAGCTCATAAAATGTCGTGCGGTAAAAATTCTCGTTGACCTGCTGAAAAACCGCTTCCGGCAGTTGAGACACATAAGCCTTCCAGTATCCCCCGAACAGGGCCTGTAGATCGAGATCATTCACAAACTGCTGCATCATGTCCGAATACCCTGTGGAAACGTCGATCCGATGCAGTTCGTTGAAGTATTCCACAAAGATTCG
>CAYQKZ010000239.1:0-5440 GCA_964418135.1 uncultured Desulfobacterales bacterium | reverse complement strand
TGAACACTTGTTTGAACCATTTTTCGTCTCCATTTCAGGTAATTTTCAGTAATTAGCAAACAAAAGTTGACCGTTCACCGTTTAGCGTTATACTTCGAGGTGAACGGCATTTTTCATGATAGGATGTGTGTCTGTTTTTTTCGAATCCTCATATTCAGCATTTCCACACTGAACGAAAATGCCATGGCAAAATACATATATCCTTTGGGAATATGCATATCCAGACCTTCACCGATCAGGGCCAGGCCGATCAACAGCAGAAAGCTGAGCGCCAGAACTTTCAGGGTCGGATGCGCATGAATAAACGCACTGATGGTGCCGGACATCGCCATCATGATAATCACCGCAATGACGACGGCAATGACCATTACCGCCAACTGCTGGGCCAGACCGACCGCCGTAATCACTGAATCCAGGGAAAAAACGATATCGATCATGGCAATCTGAACAATGACACCGACAAAGGATACCTGGGGTTTCATATTCGTATGGCTTTCGATCTCCGGCTTGCTCTCGATACTGGCATGAATCTCGAGGGTGCTTTTTACCAGCAGAAACAATCCACCTGAAAGCAGAATCAAATCCCTTCCGGAAATTTCCTCTGAAAAGACAGTGAACAGCGGCCCGGTCAGACGCGTTATCCATGTGATGGACATCAACAGCGCAATCCGTGTCAGCATCGCCAGGCCCAGCCCGATGGTTCTTCCTTTATCGCGAAGATGTTCAGGCAGCCGACCTGCCAGAATGGCAATGAATATGATATTGTCAATGCCGAGAACGATTTCCAGTACAGTCAGGGTGATCAACCCGATCCATGCCTGGGGATTGGACATCCATTCCATCGAAAGCCTCCTTTTCGATAAAAATATTTACATTGAACCATTACGTTACGGCAAATATCCGCCGAAAAGAGAGATACCAATGGACCTCACCCCGACCCTCTCCCGGATGGAGAAGGGGATTATATCCTGCATCCATGAATAAAAGATGTTGAATATTTTTTATTGATATTCTATGAATCAACATAACGCAAGCTTTGTTAGACTTATTTCTCAATAGGATTTACCGTGTCAACCGATCATAAAGAAAAAATATTATTTGTCGATGATGAGGAAAGTATCCTGGATGTCGTCAACGAATATTTTTCAATCAAAGGCTACCAGGTCTTTACCGCCATCAATGGCGAAGAAGCATTGTCCATTCTCGACAGGGAACGCGTCGATTGCTGCTTTACCGACATCAACATGCCGGTGATGGATGGCCTCGAACTTGCCGAAAATATCCGCAAACGAGACAATACCATCCCTGTTGTCATCATGACCGGATTTCCATCTCTGGAAAACACCATCCGAACTTTAAAAAACGGCGTGGTGGATTTTTTGATCAAACCCATCAATCTGAATCAGCTCGAACTCTGCCTCAATCGCGTATTGCACCAGCAGCAGCTCTTCGTTGAAAATATCCTTCTCAAAAAAGAAATCGAAAGCAAAGCCCGAATCGAATCTCTGAATCTGGAACTTCTTCATAAAATTGAAGATCTGCAAACCCTGAACCAAATCATGAATAATTTTTCGACCGTTTCAAGCAGCACCGGTGTCTTCAACCAATTGGTCGATATGGCTGTTGAAATTACGCATGCCTCAGAGTCGGTGTTCTATATCATCAATCAGGCCGTCACCCGGCCGTTTGCCGTGGCGGCAGCCAGCACCGCTATCGGAGGAACCGTCGTATCGCCTATCGACTTAATCAATATTTCCAGTCGCATTCCCAGCTACATGATTATGGATGTGGCCGGCGATCAGTTGCCGCTTCTGATTGCGGAAGGCAACGATCTTCACGGATTCGATAGTGAAATCGAATCCGTCATGATTACGCCCCTGACCATTCGCAGAAAAATATTCGGTGTTCTGACTACGATCAACCTCAAAGGAAGCAGCCGGTTCTCTGAAAAAGATCTATACTACCTTTCCTACATGACGCATCATGCCGCTTATGCGATTGAAAATCTAGCCCTGTACGAAAATATTTACGACAATCTGTTTTCAACCATTTATGCATTTGTAAAAGCCATCGGTGCCAAGGATTTTTATACGGAACAGCACTCGAATCGAGTCACCGCCGTTTCTAAAGTTATAGCTCAAAAAATGAATTGTTCGGCGGAAGAACTCGATATTCTTCATACAGCAGGACTTCTTCACGATATCGGCAAAATCGGTATTCGGGACGATATTCTGCTGAAGCCCGGAAGACTGACGGATGAAGAATATGATATCATCAAAACCCATTCCGTTATCGGCGCCAATATTGTCGGTCAGCTCGGACTCTGGGAAAGAGAACAGCAGATCATCCGCTGCCACCATGAACGGTTTGACGGCAATGGTTATCCGGATGGGCTGAAAGGAACTGACATTCCGTTTCTGGCTCGTATACTCTCGGTTGCCGATGTTTACGATGCACTGGCCACAGACCGCACCTACCGAAAAAAAATGGAAGACCCCCAGATTCTGGAAATTATCCAGCGGGGCAAAGGCAGTTTTTTCGATCCGGATGTTGTCGATACTTTCATGAGCCTATACGCCACCGAAGAAATTCAACAAGTCGCTCTGTGCGAGTCTTGCAGAAATCCCTGATAATCAGCTTAGAACGTACCCAAAATCTTTATCGTGAAAGCTATAAACATAGGTAATCCCTTCACCGTATTCATGCCTGTTTACCGTTTGTAACAATAGACAACCAGACTTTTCCCGAATACGGGATTGATCATTGCCTCGAGAAACCGGGTGAATGCCGGTTTATTGAGAATATCCCAGGTCAGAAAACGCTGATAAACATTTACGACTGCCGCATCCGTACGATCCAGGCCAACCAGACATTTCAGCCACCAGTAAGGAACATGCAGGCTGTGGGCAAAGTGACGGAACCGGAATTGAACCCCATGGGATTCCAGAAGCCGTATCAGCGATCGTTTACGATAGATGCGGATATGGCCATTCGCTGTCTGGTGATAGGCAGGGGAGAGCGCCCAGCAGATTCGCTCCGGGAAATAACGGGGCACGCTGACAACCAGCAATCGTCCTGGTTTGAGTACCCGGATGATTTCCCTGACGGCGGTGGCATCGTCGGGTATATGCTCCAGAACCTCCGAGCAGATGACCAGATCGAAGACAGCATCTGCAAAAGGCAACCGGGTGATATCCGAAACAGATAGCATCCACTTTCCCCCGCCATGCACCCCACAGTGATCATGAAACCGAAGCCGGTCGCCAGTCTGCATGACATCATCGAAATTTACATCCGAACCGACCACCGTAATATTCGGACATTGATAAACTGCCGCCGCGTGCCGACCCGTTCCACAACCAATGTCCAGCACACGATCACCGGGCTGCAGAGACAGCCGGTCAATATCGACGGTGACCATCGATGACCTCCCGGTATGTTTCAACGGTTTTTTCAGCCGCCCGCTTCCAGGTAAAGTACCGATGAACCCGCTCGTATCCGGCCTGACCCAGACGGCTGGCCATATCCGGATTATCCAGCACCCCGGCAATGGCTTCCGACAGGGCATTCACATTTTCGGGCGGAACCAGAATGCCGGCATCGCCGACGACTTCGGGCAGCGCCCCGCCAGTGGTGCTGATAACCGGTACCCCGCAGGCCATGGCCTCCCCCACCGGAAGTCCGAATCCTTCATATACCGATGGCACCACGGCTGCAGAAGCTTTGGCATACTGACGGACGAATTCCTCATGACTGATTCGTCCGGTAAACGTAACCAGTCTGCCGATCCCCAATTGCGTGATCAATCGGACGATCCCACCGTTTTTTTTCGGTGATCCAACAACAACGAGACGAATCTTTCGGGTTTTGGCCATATCCGCCATGGCATGCAACAGGTAATACAGCCCTTTGAGCGGAGTGTCGGCGCTGTTGGTAACGATAATCCGGTTTTTCTCCCGCTGAATCTGTGGAACAGGATGAAACAATTCCGTATCGATGCCGTTCGGAACGATACGGAACTTATCCGGTGAGATGTTGAAGTCGCTGCAGATATCATCTCTGGCGCAGGCGGAAACCGTGATGATGTGCGACAGGGTTCTGGAAACCCGTTTCTGCATACCGATAAACGAATACCATCTCAGGTATTTGAACTTTTTCCAGGCAGATCTGACCGAACGCACGGCAATCCTGCGGTCTATGGTGATGGGATGATGAATGGTAGCAACTGTCGGCATCCGCCTGCCGATGGCCCAGATACCATAAGAAAGGCTCTGGTTGTCGTGGACGATATCGTACTGTCGGAAATGATTCCGCAGAAACTGGAAGGCCCGGATACCGAACGTAAACGGTTCCGGAAAACCCATGGTGGAGACCCCCACCCATTCGGCCAAATTAATGGGACTCTTGAGTTCGTTCAGAGAAGGTACTCTAAAAAGTGCAGCAGGGTTGTACAGGTCCAGACAGGGAAGCTGGCTGATCGGAATGTCTGCATCGAGTTCAAGCCGCGGAGGCCCGGAAACCACATGAACATCGTGGCCAGAATCGACCAGTGCCCGGCTCAGGTTTTTGACGTATACGCCCTGACCGCCGCAGTGCGGGTTGCTGCGATAACTCAGCAGGCATATTTTCAAAGACTTCCGGCGATCACCGACCATTGAGTTTTTTTCCGGAATCGCCGCTTTTTTGAAAAGCGGCCATGATATCGTCCATTTCAGGAAACAGCTCGTCAGCCATCTCGAAACAGATGTTGAAGATCACAAAAGTCGGGAAAACGGACAGCGCATAAGCCGTCATCCATCCGTCTATCGGAAGAACTTTAGGGATCAGCACAGCCACCACACCGGAAATCGGCAGCACGCAGGTAAGAAATCGTCCGATGATTCCCATTGGAGAGATATACCGTGCCAGATAACATAATTTTATGACAACCAGTATTCCCAGGCAGGTAAAAAACGCCGTTGGAATCAGATAGAGGGAAATATTTTCGAATCCCATGTCCGACAACTGTGTGACGGTATTGATCAACTCGGGATTTTCGGTTTCAAACTCTGGCCCCATCGGTGTTTTCAGATAAAACCCGAGCAGTACCCTGGACAAATAAAACAGACCGATATTCAGTGCAAAGCTCAATCCTACCCATATCGCTGCCTTCAGGACAAGATTGCCGCATTTTGTAAGATAAGCAGTTAAGCGATTCTTCGATTTTTCCATATTTTCCTTTTACGTTAAATCCATTCGGTATCTATGATATTCTGTTGATGAAAGGATGCATGCTGTATAAAATTATTTTTCACAAGAATCAATGGGGAACACGGCAACCCATCATATTTGAATGGTGGAACAGCGGCTGGTTGACAGGGTTCTTTCAACTTGTTACAAGTTATCATTCCCCGACCATCGCATAGAACACCATAGACATTCAGAAAAATAATTTCGCTGC
>CAYQKZ010000238.1:890-5461 GCA_964418135.1 uncultured Desulfobacterales bacterium | reverse complement strand
TCCAAAGATTCCACCGCCATCAGATCTTCGGGCGTGTTGATGTTGACAAACGAGATGAGTTCGGGGTCCGCTTTTCGCACCCGTGCTTCGGAAATTCTATTGATCCGGGATTTATTGAAGACACACTGAATTTTCAGTTTTTCCTTCCGGATATGGGCTTCGATGATTTGCAGGCAGGATTTGGAATAAACGGCACAGAGCGGCTCGAGTCCTTTGGGCGTTTGCGGCATCACGGCATCCGTGCCGGGCCGGGCCTGTGAAATCAGCAGAGCAACCAATTCCGGCTTTAAAAACGGGGCATCGCAGGCACTGACAAAGATATAGGGCCGCGACGCATAAAACAGACCGGCGTGAATTCCGGTCAATGAACTGCGGACCGGAAGCAGATCGGTTACCGTCAACATGTTCCAGTTCAGATAGGCTTCCGGCTTATTGGTGACCAGAATGATTTCACTGAAAATATCTGCATACACCGCATAAATATGATCGAGAATCCGTTTTCCTTGAATCTCGATCATGGCCTTGTCTCTGCCGTTCAGCCGTTTGCTCAGGCCGCCGGCCAGAATGACACCCGAACATTTATCGCCGATTGGGTTCATGATTTTGATGCCTGCTGAAAGTATGAGAGTGCAAAATGATTGATATTCGCCCGTAAAATAATTTATGAATGATTTTTCACAAAAACGCAAACAATTCTCATGGTTGGTACAGCAGCCCCTCCGCCGGACAATTTCGGGCAAATACGAACAGATTGAAGTGATGTATTGCCATTCCGGACTCCCTGTAATAATAAAGCAGGGCAACTGTCAAAACGACGTGGCTGCATTTATCGAAAAGAAAACACCGGTATGGAGACATAGATGATGGAATTATTGATAACCCGTACGAAACTTAACAAACCGTCGTTGCATTCCTTTTTTGCATCCTGGATTCGGACGCGGATATGCTGCATGCTGATATTTGCGGTTGCTTTTGCTGCTGCGCCGACTGTCGCGGAAGCCGGCAGAGATGCACTCTGGGAAATCGTCTCGTCGTGTCTTGACCCAACAGTTCCAGATTACTGTAAAAATTGCCGCTGGCCAAGAACCGAATCGACGTGCCCCCACGACAATAAATGTACGAGTACATCGGAGGTCTGGGCGGAAACCCATGATTTTGCCGTTATCCGGGATATAAAGATGTGCGGCTGTCCTGAAGGGTATGTCCATGGGCTTGCCATCCCCCGCACTCGGGTGACGGGCGTCGAAGACCCGAATCGCCCGACCGGCATCTGGCGCTTTGCCTGGGATGCGGCATGCAAGAAAATCAGCGACCCATCCGCAATCGCTCTATCCGTGAATCCGCCGAATCTGCGGAGCCAGGATCAGCTTCATATACATATGGTACGTTTGAAACAGGATGCCCGCAAGCAACTGGCCGAGCTACCGACGTCACGGGTTCAAGACCTCGACAGCGTCTGGTCTGCCGCCGATCAGAGCGCCAAAGAGATGAATTTGACGGATTACGGTGTGATCGTTGTCAGTCACCCCGAGGGCGGATTTCTGGTCCGCGTTGAAAAAGGCAGCCCCGAATGGCTTTACACCGAAACGAAATGTTCCGGGATGTATTGATCTTGATACCTTCAAACGTCTCTGTTATTTTAAGTTATCGCAAAGTCGACTCGGATATTCATTTTCATTGCGTCTCTACGGTGAATATTTTCTCGGCCCATTGCAGGGGAAATTGATTCCCAGTTGTGTTCAATTAGACAATTTGGAAGGGGCGGATTTCTGACATGCCTCTGCGGATGTTCATACGCAATCATCTCTGGTTGATTGCAGATTCGAATGAAGACTGGGGGGTATATGCTGGAAAAAGGTGCTTTAACCGGAATCACGGTTCTGGATCTTTCAAGATTGCTGCCGGGCCCATACTGCTCGATGGTTTTGGCGGATCATGGGGCCAGAGTGATTTCCATAGAAGACAAACGATTTATTGCCGATGGTTTTTTTATCACAACCGTCAACCGCAACAAAGAACATCTTTCTCTGGATTTGAAAACCGCCGCGGGAAAAGAGATTTTTTTTCGCATGGTAAAAACCGCGGATGTGGTCATGGAAGGATTTCGACCGGGTGTGGTGCAGCGACTCGGAGTGGATTACGACACAGTTTCCAAAGTAAATCCGGGCATCATATACTGCTCCATTACCGGATACGGTCAAACTGGCCCGAACGTGAACCGGGCCGGCCACGATGTCAACTATCTGAGTACTTCGGGGCTTCTTGATTTAATCGGTGAGCCGGAATCGCCTCCTACCATTCCCGGCGTGCAAATAGCCGATATTGCCGGGGGCGGGATGAATGCCGTAATCGGCATTCTCTTAGCCCTGATTGCCAGAAATCAGACCGGCAAAGGCCAGTATATCGATATTTCCATGACCGACGGCATACTGGGGCTTTTGTCTATCCCGCTTTTCTTTTACCAAATGACCCGTCGGATTCCCACACGCTCCGACAGCACCTTGTCTCACCGCTATGCCTGTTACAATACTTATGAAACTGCGGATGGACGATATTTATCCATCGGCGCCGTCGAACACCGGTTCTGGAAAAAACTTTGTGAACATCTGGAATATCCCGAATATATCGACCTGCAATATGACGACACCAGACGGCTTGAAATCATCGACACGCTTCGTGCAATTTTCCGACAGAAAACGATTGATCAATGGAACACCGAATTTGGAGAAATGGATATCTGCTGGGGAAGGATTCAGAACCTCGAAGAAGTACTCAAAGACCCTCTTTTCAGGGAAAGGGAAATGGTCATCGATCTGGCGGGTAAGGATGGAAAAACAACCCCGGTTTTTGGTGTTTCCGTCAAACTCAGTGATACACCGGGCAAGGTCCGCACCCCGGCTGTCGGTTTCGGGGAGAGTACGGTTTCCATTCTTCGGGAAATCGGATATGGTGAAGATGATATCGCGTTGTTTCAGAAAAATGGCGTCGTGTAAATCGGAAGGCGGATGAAATGACCATCGCATCATCTGCATCCAGTTTTCAGACAAAGATTATACTGTCTACCGAAACTACCTGGACAGCACGATCGCTTGAAGGACGTATCCATGGAATTCAGCATACTGCAAACAGGAATCTTGATTTTTTTCGCCAGAGTCTGTGATGTTTCGTTGGGAACCCTTCGCACCATCCTGACGGTTCAGGGCCGATCCGTACTGGCATTTTTTTTCGGCCTGTTCGAAGTACTCATCTGGATCACAATCGTCAGCACGGTTGTGCTGCACATCAAGGACTCCCCCATACTGGTGCTTTTTTACGGTTTTGGATATGCAACAGGGAACGTGGTCGGAATTATCGTTGACCGCAAACTGGCCTTCGGACTGATGGTGCTGCGGGTCATCACCACTGAAAGAGGCCGAGAAATGGCGGAACGACTCCGGAAAAAAGGGCTGGCCGTCACCCTTTTTTTCGGCGAAGGGATGACCGGAACCGTTACCGAGCTTTACATGGCGATCCGCCGCAGAGATCTGCCCTGGATTCTGACCCTGGTCAAGGAAGAAGACCCGAATGCGTTCTATATCACCGAACACGCCAGAGACGTCAGCAAATCCCTGAAACCCATTTCCGCCAATAGCAATGACGGATGGTCATTATTCAAGAAATGATCCAGAATTTGGCAGGAATCTTTTTTTATTTCCTGATTCCAATGTTACGGGGCGTCGCTTCATGAAAATCGCTTATTTCGATTGTTTTGCCGGAGCCAGCGGCGACATGATTCTGGGGGCACTGGTGGATGCCGGACTCGATCCGGATTTGCTGAACTGCGAACTGGCAAAGCTTCATCTAAGCTGTTTTGCGCTCAATTTCAAACCTGTACGCAAAAAAAGCATGGGCGGCACGCAAGCGGTTATCGACATCGACCCCTATCTGCTTCATCCGCACAGGGGGCTTGATGTTATCTGCAATCTGATCGAGGCCAGTGAACTTTCTGCCGAAATCCGACAAAAAAGCATTGCCATTTTCACCCGACTGGCCCAGGCGGAAGCCAAGGTTCATCGGACAACGGTGGATGCGGTTCATTTTCATGAAGTCGGGGCGGTCGATGCCATCATCGACGTGGTGGGGGCGGTTTCGGGGCTGTCGCTTCTCGGCATTGAATCCGTATACTGCTCCGCCCTGCATCTGGGGTCTGGAACCGTCACCTGCGCGCATGGCATCCTGCCCGTACCGGCGCCTGCCACGCTCGAACTGGTAAAGGGAATTCCCGTTTATGCCACGGAAATCCGTGGAGAACTGCTGACCCCGACCGGGGCCGCCATCTTAACGACATTATCCGATGCATTCGCGCCAATGCCTGCAATGACTGTTGAAAAATTTGGATATGGTGCGGGGATGGCCGATCCGGATATTCCCAATCTGCTCCGGGTCGTTATCGGTCGGATGGATGGGGCAGCGCCTGGCTGGGATGTGGATCGGGTGGCTGTCCTCGAAACCGCTATCGACGATATGAACCCGCAGATTTATGATCATATCATGGATCGAGTCCTATATCTCGGTGCTTTGGATATCTATCT
>CAYQKZ010000238.1:0-880 GCA_964418135.1 uncultured Desulfobacterales bacterium | reverse complement strand
AACCTATCCAGATGAAAAAAAACCGTCCCGGCATCCTGCTGACGCTGCTATGCAAGCCCGATGATCTGCACCGGTTTTCTCAATTTCTTTTGAAAGAAACGAGTTCCATCGGTCTGCGATGGCATTTCGAAAACCGGATCAAGGCTGTCCGGGATATTCGGGAAATTTCGACATCCCTGGGACCGGTCCGGGTCAAAACAGCCAGGCTACTGGATGATATCGTCCACCAATCTCCGGAATTCGAAGACTGTAAAAAAATCGCCCTGGCACGGAACATCCCATTGAAAACGGTTATTGGCAGGGTCTGCCGAGAGATTTTCCTTCTCGACAAAACTGATTTCAACAGACCCGACGGCCCTCATGAAACAGCTTTACTTTAAACCCGCTTTTCCACCGAGACCGGCGTTTACCATCGCCGACGGCCTGATTCTGCTGGGACTTGCCGCAATTCTCTATGGTGGGATACGACTTGCATTTGACGCACCGTCCGTTGTTTCCGGCCCGGAGATTTCGCTATCTCCAATCGCTCTCCCCTGGTATGCACTGCTTTCTGTAGGCCGGATGGCAATCGCCTATTTTCTATCGATTATCTTCAGTCTCTTTTATGGGTATGCCGCTGCCAGAAATCCCGGAGCCAGAAAAGTGTTGTTGCCTGTTCTGGATGTGCTGCAGAGTGTACCTATCCTTTCCTTCTTGCCGGTGGTACTGCTGAGTCTTACCGCCATCCTCCCGGAACAGCTTGCAACAGAACTATCCGCCATCGTGCTGATCTTTACCTCACAGGCATGGAACATCACTTTCAGTTATTATCAGTCCCTGACCACCATTCCCAGCGAACTGCAGGAGGCGTCCGACATTTTTCGTTTTTCTTCCTGGCTCC
>CAYQKZ010000237.1:0-5463 GCA_964418135.1 uncultured Desulfobacterales bacterium | reverse complement strand
TCATCCATGTGAATTAAAAAACATCTCGATCTGGGATATTATTTCATGTGAGTTGTCTTAAACGTAACCAGCTACTGAATCAGATGTTGCCAAAGCCCTTTGGCCAGGGCCGGACTGTATCTGGCGGACATGTTTTTGCAGCTGGGTTACTCCGGACAGGGCGTCTTTCAGCAGAATCCGCTCGCGTTTGCGCAGCGCATAAGGGTCCAGGTAGTTATCCGGGAAACGGCCGTGACCGATTTTTTTCAGATTTTCAACTAAGGACAGCATCATCAGGGATTCAAAACTGGTGCGATACAGCGCAAATTCCTCCGAAGATATGGCACCGGCGGTAACCAACTGATCGAGCCTTTCCAATGTGGAAGGGTCTTGAATTCCGCAGTCGGCTGCCAGAATGCGAATTCCTCTAACCAAAGGCTGAATCCCTGCGCTTTTCAGGTTGATTTCGTCCTTGTGAATCCCACTTTTTTCCGTAACAATGGTACCAGGGAAGCCGGCTGAAACTGGCTGGGACAAGCTGTCCACAACCGGTTTACGCCGCGTGTGCAACGATTGCCTGAACACCGAAAACAGGCTTTCTATAAACCCCCTCGATAGAGATTTATTGCCCCAGACAGGTCGCAAATCTATTAGAATGGCCAGCATCCGGATATCTTGAGGCAGGAAATTTCTGCTGCATTTTTTGACCCACCGCAACCATTCGCTCTGTGACCTTCGCCATTGATCATGCACCGGGCTGATGTTATCCGAACATGCTGTAAATCCACAAGCTTGCAGTTCTTCGACCACGATTTCCGCAAATTTCTTAAAATAGGCATCCACTGTCGGTTGCATTTCTGCCTCGGTATCGGCGTAAAGGATGGCATTGTCCTGGTCGGTCCTGAACGTCTGTTCATAGCGGGCTGCACTGCCTACATTGAACCAGCAGTAGTCGACCGGCGCTGGCCCCCAGCCATCCCGCTTCATTCTTTCCTCAGACAACTCAATGACCCGCTGCGTAAGCCGCTCGTGAAACTCCGACATAACATCCAGAATCTCCCCAGGAGCTGCTTTCTCGGCGACCATTTCCCCCATAATATGCTCCACTTCCCGGCTGATGACCGAAAGCCCCTGGACGGACTGCTGGGATTCAATATTTTGGGTCAGCAGCATCTGGCCGGTACTGCGCAGCTTGATCAGATCCACCATGGCGATGATTCCCACCAGTTTTCCGCGTTCCATCACAATCAGATATCGGGTTTTGTTGCGAATCATGGAAACCAGCGCCTGTCCGATAAAGGATTCCGGCCCCACGGTCACCAGATGGCTGTTGGCAATCTGCTCTACCCGACAGGTTGAAATCGGGTACAGTTGCTGCGCGATCAGGTGCTTGACCAGACCGCTCTCAGTGATGATGCCCCGGGGTTGTCGTTCGGAATCCAGCGCAATCACTGCACTGATATCTTTTTCAGACATGATTCTGGAAATCGCCGACACCGGATCCGACATCGAACAAGTCACCACGGGATAAGACATGATTTCGCTCACCCGTTTGCCAAACAACGGGGATTCCGCACTGCTGTAAGCTTCATATGACTTCTGCACGACGATTTCCTCATAGAGGAGTCGTATCCGCTCTGCCAGAAGCGCATTAAAGAAACTGGAAAATTCCGGATGCTCATAAATGAGCTTTTCAAACTGTTTTCGTGTGATGACCAGGCAGATCAAATCTTCCTTGGCCCGAGCAGATCCAGGATACCGCTGCTGAGACAGAATAACGGTCTCTCCCAGAAAATCGTACGCCCTGCGCAGACCTACAACCGATTCCAGCCCCCGGTCGTTGGTGACGGTGATTTCAACCAATCCCGAAACAATGACAAAGAGCCGGTCAAGGCTCTGTTCACCTTGCCGGAATATATATCCGTTGGGAGTATAGGCCTTGACCCCTGTTTTCTTTGCAAGCTGTTTTAAGATATCCGCATCCAGAATCTCAAATGGATCGGTTCGTTTAAGTACCATCAGAATTTCATGATCTTCCATAAATCCTGTCCCCCCAGGTTGATTCACTATAGACATTCAGATAATTCATTTCGCAAGATAGCAGGGAGAAGATAATACCGTATGTTGTCACCGACCGATAACGCAGCGAAATGAATTTTCTGAATGTGTATATCTTTTGTCCAGAATACACCAGCCAACCTGAGAACTCAAGGCACGACGCCTATGCATTTTGATAAACGCTTGACAAAATAAAAAATGACATGATAATGTATTATGACTGAGCGCTCGATCATATAATAATCACTCAATGCAGTATGGATCAATATGGATCGTTCACCCCTTAGAACCAAAGATGTCGTTACGCAGATCAAAAACCCCAGCCTGGTGGAACGCAGGCGCCGGCAAATTGTTGACGCGGCTGTCGAACTGTTCATCGAAAAAGGATTCCACAAGACCACAACCCGGCAGATCGCCGGAGCCGCGGGCTTTTCCATCGGATCGCTTTATGAATATGTCAAATCCAAGGAAGATATTCTCTATCTGGTCTGCGACGCCATTCATGAAGAAATGGCGCACCACGTCACCGAAGCCCTGTCCAGAGCCGATTCAGGCGTAAAAGGGCTGGCCGATGCCATTCGGGAATATTTTCTGGTGTGCCACCGGATGAGTGATCACATTCTGCTCATTTATCAGGAAACCCAATCCCTGCCGACTCAATGGAAAAAGCGCGTGCTGGAAAACGAAGTTCAAATCACCGGTCTGTTTGTCGATGTGCTGGCCAATCTATCCGCTTCCGGTGAGTTGCCGTTCAAAGATGAAAAACAGATCGAAATGGCGGCGCATAACATCACGGTGCTGGGTCATATGTGGACTTTTCGCAGATGGTTTCTGGCGCGTCATTACAGTATCGAAGATTATATCAACATTCAAACCCGATTGATCTTGGGGATCGATGCCTTATCAGGCGCGGCCCCACCAAAGGAGGAAGCGTGAGTATCGCGATTCAAACCTACGAGCCAAGGCATGACATCCGGGTGGTTACCGCCACCTCGCTTTTTGACGGTCATGATGCATCCATCAACATCATGCGACGGATTTTGCAGGATACCGGCGTTGAAGTCATTCATCTCGGTCATAACCGATCTGTCCAGGAAATCGTCGATGCTGCCATTGCGGAAGATGCGCAGGGCATCGGCGTATCCAGTTATCAGGGCGGTCATGTGGAATTTTTCAAGTACATGGTGGATTTGTTGAAAGAAAACGGGGCCTCCCATATCAAGATTTTCGGGGGCGGCGGCGGGGTGATCGTTCCGGAAGAAATCCGCGAGCTTGAAGCATACGGTGTCACCAGGATATATTCTCCGGAAGATGGTACACGCATGGGGCTTCAGGGCATCATCAACCACATGGTTGAAGCCATGGATTTTTCTACAGTCGGCAGTGAACCCGTCAACCTGGACAAACTGACCTCTCACGATCAACTGCGTGTCGCCAATCTGATCACCACTGTCGAGCAGATAAAAATCCACCACGCCGAAAAGCTCCCGCACTTACTCGATCAGCTGATCCATAAAGCATCAACCAAAACTGTACCGGTTCTGGGCATCACCGGTACCGGCGGTTCCGGCAAGTCATCCCTGACGGATGAACTGATATTGCGCATCCTGATCGATCTGCCAGACATCCATGTTGCCATCGTCAGTTGCGATCCTTCCCGAAGAAAAACCGGCGGCGCCCTCCTCGGTGACAGAATTCGAATGAATGCCATCGCCAATCAACGTGTGTACATGCGCTCTTTGGCCACCCGAAAATCCAATACCGAAATTCCCGATACCCTGAGTGAAACCATCCAGGTACTGAAAGCCGCAGGATTCGATCTTATCATCGCCGAGACCGCCGGTATCGGGCAGGGTGATTCCTTGATCACCAATATCGTGGATATTTCCATGTATGTCATGACCAGCGAATTCGGTGCGGCTTCCCAGCTCGAAAAAATCGATATGCTGGATTACGCGGATATTGTGGTCGTCAATAAATTTGAAAAGCGTGGCGGAGAAGATGCTGTCCGGGATGTACGCAAACAGGTTCAGCGGAACCGGACCGCCTGGAACACCTCTCCGGAAGAAATGCCGGTTTTTGGCACCATTGCTTCCAAATTCAACGACGATGGGGTCACGGCACTCTATCAAACCCTTCTGGATACCATTGCAGATAAAACTCAGGTACGGTTCCAATCTCATATTCCCAAAATCATTTCCCGAACCTCTACATCCAAAACGATCATTATCCCACCCGAGCGAACCCGGTATCTTGCCGAAATTTCGGATACCGTACGAAACTATCACAAAAAGACAGAAGTTCAGGCTGAAGTCGTCCGCACCGCCTGGCATCTGGAAGAAGCGGTCAAATCTGTGGAGCAGACCCTTTCCGGTGACCAGTCGGCGCTTCTCAATCAGCTCAGAGAAGAAGTCGCCCGTGCCAATAATCTGATGGATGAGGAAACGAGCCGGACACTCAAGGAATGGAATGAAATCAAGGCAGCCTACTCCCAGGATATGCTCACCTACGAGGTGCGGGGGTGCGACATCAAGGTTCCCTTGTATACCGAATCGCTTTCCCATAAAAAAATTCCGAAAATTTCCATTCCCAAATTCAAAGATCCTGGTGAAATCTATCGCTGGATGCGCGAAGAAAATGTTCCGGGAAGATTTCCATTTACCGCTGGCGTTTTTCCACTCAAACGTGTCGGGGAAGATCCTACACGGATGTTTGCCGGAGAAGGAGACCCGGCTCGAACCAACCGCCGATTCAAACTGCTTTCCGGCAATTATGACGCCAAGCGTCTTTCCACGGCATTCGATTCCGTTACCCTCTATGGCTATGATCCAGACAGACGACCGGATATTTATGGAAAAATCGGCACTTCAGGGGTCAGTATCTGCACCCTCGACGACGTTAAAGTCCTGTATGACGGATTCGATCTGTGTGCCCCCAACACCTCTGTTTCCATGACCATCAACGGCCCGGCACCTATCATTCTGGCCATGTTCATGAATACGGCCATCGACCAGCAGGTGGAAAAATTCATCGAAGCCAACGGCAGAGAGCCTTCTGCGGATGAATATGAACAAATCCGCGCCAAAGCCCTTTCAACGGTCCGCGGCACGGTCCAGGCCGATATTCTGAAAGAAGATCAGGGACAGAATACTTGTATTTTTTCCATCGAATTCGCCTTGAAAATGATGGGTGATATACAACAGTATTTTATTGAAAACCGTATCCGTAATTTCTATTCCGTATCCATTTCCGGATACCACATTGCCGAAGCCGGTGCCAACCCCCTCACACAGTTGGCCCTGACATTGTCCAACGGCTTTACCTATGTCGAGTATTATCTGTCTCGGAATATGCCGCTCGACAGCTTTGCGCCGAATCTGTCCTTTTTCTTTTCAAACGGCATGGACCCTGAATACACGGTCATCG
>CAYQKZ010000236.1:0-5488 GCA_964418135.1 uncultured Desulfobacterales bacterium | reverse complement strand
AATTTGGACTGAGCGGCGGGGCGATCATGCCGCTGGTACTCGGATTCGGCTGCAAGACCATGGCGACGTTGACCACGAAAATCCTGAGATCCGACAGAGAACGTTACATTGCCATTTTTTTGATTGCTTTCGCCATCCCCTGTGCACCCCAGATTGGGCTCAGTATGAGTATTCTGGGAAGAATGGGGGTCAGTGCATTTGTGATCGCTTTTTCCGTTCGGGTATTCATTGGGATGACGTCGGGTCTGATGCTGAATATGATTTTAAAACAGGAAGAAGAACGATTCGTATTTATTCAGGAATTGCCGGAAATGAAATGGCCGAGTCTCCGATTGGTTCTGAAAAAAACCTATTACCGGCTCTATTGGTTTTTACGGGAATCTCTGATGGTGTTCATCTATGCGGCGCTTGCACTGTTTTTTTTGCAGAAGTTCGGTATTTTGGAGGTCATGAAGCATGTGTTACGCCCGGTCGTGGAAGGGTTTCTGGGGCTGCCGCTGGCCATGGTGGATGTCATTATCCTGTGTTTTGCCAGAAGTGAAGCCGGCGCCGGTTTGATCATCAACCTGGTTCAGAAAGGGCAGCTCGACTATATCCAATGTATTGTCGCCGTCATCATTTCAACGACGTTCGCTCCCTGTTTTGCCAATATTGTCGCCATGATCAAGGAAGTCGGCGGAAAGCGTGCATCGGCGATGCTGTGCGCCATTACTGTCAGTGCATTTTCCATTGCGGGGGCGCTGAATTGGACAATTCGAAAATATATGTAAACTACAGAGGGCGCGCTTCACATGATGAATAAAGGTCACACAAAAGAGGAATATCTCGAACGGTTATGGGAAATGAAAGAAAAGGAACAGGATTCTGTTCGTGATCTCGAGGCGTCCATGGCAACCGATTTCGACCTGAAATTCATCGAAGAGCTTGCGATGGAAGGCTTGATTGTTTTTTCAGATGGTGAGCGCCGTATTGCGTTGACTGCAGAGGGTGAAACTCAAGCTCGTCAAATCATCCGTGCCCACCGTATCGGTGAACGGTTGCTTTTTGATGTTTTCGGAGAAGGGTTCGAGAAAGGCGCCTGTGAATTCGAGCATACCAAAACCA
Organism: uncultured Desulfobacterales bacterium; assembly: GCA_964418135.1. Classification (GTDB taxonomy): domain Bacteria; phylum Desulfobacterota; class Desulfobacteria; order Desulfobacterales; family Desulfatirhabdiaceae; genus RAAP-1. The sequence goes on along the minus strand of CAYQKZ010000236.1, from coordinate 4,384 downwards.
TCGAATTGGTGGACGGAATCTGTACGTTGTTGGGACATCCGCGGAGTTGTCCCCATGGTATGCCGATACCTGAAGGGGATTGCTGTATGCGCCTGGCCAAGAGTACCAATAATGCCGTTGTTCCGCTCGTCGAAATGGAGATCGGTCAATCCACACGGGTGGCCTATATCGAGAGCAGGGACGATCATCGGATGCATAAACTCAACGGACTTCAGATCCGGCCGGGAGTGTTGATTCGTTTGCATCAGCGCTATCCATGCTATGTTGTCGAATGCGAAGGCGGCAATATCGCGATAGATGATGACATTGCCGCCAGTATTCGAGTCTGGTACAATTCATCTCATGTTCATTCGATGCATAAACATTTGAAAAATAAACAAAAAGTGAGGAGTCGGTGGCAAAAATTACTTAGGATTGGGCATCGTTCTGAATAATGTCATCCTCGATGAACCGGGAGATGGATCATGCGGACACATGTCGTAAATAATGGGGCAGCTTATGAATATGATCGTCAAGACAAGTAATTATAGTATGGCGGCTTTCGAGTATGCCGGACTGGTTTCGTTCAGCTATGTAAAAAGAAGCGGGCAAGCACTCAAGTGCGGTATATCGAAGATGGGTCCGCCGATTAAACGGGTGACGGTAACCCCTGTGATGTATTGTGGACAAAAAATATGCGGGATCGGAAACGTTTTCAAGCGAAAGAATGTAATCGAAGAACGCCTGCTGTCCATTGTTGAAAAACTCGACAGTATCGACAGTCGGTTGGCCACTATCGAAAATATGGGTATTTCCGTGGCTGAGCGGCCTAAACAGGTCAAGGAAAAGAAACCGCTCAATGACGGCAAAAAAATGTTGTTAAAGGCAATTGTCAGCGAAAATATTCTATTGAGGCAACCCCAAGAAGGGATGCAATAACTATGCATAACAAAAAAATATTGAACATTGGTATTGATTTAGGCACTTCTCGAAGCGTTATTGTATGTGATAATGGTATACGGCAAGCAATCCCGAGTTTTATCGGTTATCCCAAGGATGCCGTTTCGCAGAAGCTGATCGGCGGCGATGTGGTTTATGGTGAGGATGCCATTAAAAACAGATTGTCCGTACATTTATACAGACCCTTTGACAAGGGAGTGCTGTTACAGGACAAATCCGATAAAAATGGTGAAGAACATATTAAGGCCAGCGAGATTGCAAGATCTCTTCTGCGCAAACTGATTGCATATGCCTTCGAGGAAGAAGAAGATAAGAATTTACTTATCAGAGGTGTGATCGGTGCACCGGCGCTGGCTTCCTTGAACAACAAAAAGGATTTTCTGGAAATCGCAGATGGTGTGCTGGATGATGTGATGATCGCCTCAGAGCCGTTTTGTGTTGCTTACGGGATGAACATTCTTACCAATGCCCTGATCATTGATATCGGGGCCGGCACAACAGACCTTTGCCGGATGCATGGCACCATTCCAGGCTCCGATGATCAAATTACCACTTTCAAGGCGGGTGACTATGTTGACAAGAATTTCCTGGAACTGATCGAAAAAAAATACAAGGAAGCCAATTTTACCGTGAACATGATCAAGCGGTTCAAAGAAGAAAATGCATCGATATCCGAGCAGGGTGAAAAACTCTTCATTGAACTGCCGATAAACGGTAAACCCACCAGTTGCGATGTTACCAGCGAACTCAGGGAAGCCTGTCGCGCCATTGTGCCGGACATTGTTGAAGGCATCCGCAAGTTGGTCGCGACGTTCGATCCCGAATTTCAGAATGAGTTGAAGCAAAATGTGATTCTGGCCGGAGGTGGAAGCCGAATTATCGGACTCCACAAGGAAATTGAAAACTATATGAAAAAAACCCTGGGGTATGGCAAGGTCACTCGGGTGGAAGATTCTTTGTATGCCGGTGCAAATGGAGCTCTCATGCTATGTAAGGACATGCCGGATGAATACTGGGATGAACTTAAAACGCGGAAATAGGTTTTGATCATCATTTCAACAGTGCTGATATTGGCTGAGTGAGTACTCACCGTAAAGGCGCAAAGATCGAAAAGAGAATATTTTAAAATACCGGCCGAGTCTTTGCGTTCATTGAGTCTTTGCCAAAATATCAGACGTTTTCTGGAAAGGAGGATTAGCATGGGAGAAGGCTTGCGCTATACGATCACACACATCGGTGATATTCTGATGGATAAATTAGCTTACGGATGCAATGCCGTATCGAGGTCCACCCGCGGGATTGTGTTAACGTATGATATCCATGAACAGGATCGAAAAAAAAATAAAATAATTCATCAAATCGGTGAAAGAATAGCCGATTTGAAACATATTTCACCAGAGTCAGATATCTTTAATGATCTGAAATTAAAGAGTCTTTTTGAACAATTGAACGGAGTTGAAAAGATGATCAAATACCATCTCGAAGAAAGAGACTCACGGTTGTATCCCGGCCGGGCCGACCAGAAATGTCAGGCTTGTTGATTTGAATAGAAAGGCAATCGTTTTTTATTAAGATGAGGGATTCATGACGACAACCGATGAAAATCAAACTACCGTTACGGAGCTGCCGGCGATTGTGGAGCCTTTGGAAGTGATGCCGACCGGGGAGTCAAACCGGCCATTGATAGCCGGTGATGTTGTCACAGACATCCACTATGCAGAACTGCTTCAAAAAATAAGAAATTCCTTGTCTAAATTTCAAATGGATTTTCAAGCCAAACGTCCGGTCGCTCAGGAAATCCTGCAGGAATCTCAGACTAAATTCACTGAAATTATGGGGATTATCAATCATCGACTTCAACATGCGGAAGCGGATAGGGCTAAGCTCGAAGCAGAAATCGTTGAATTGAGAAGTAACTTAAGTGCTGCAACAACTGAAACAAATCGGATATTGAAACAGATGGCGGCAGTACAGGCTGAAAAAACCGCGATCGAGGCTGGTCTCAAGAAAACGGTCGGGGAAGCGCAATTGCGGGAACAGGAAGTAACTATCTTGAAAAGTGAATTGGATAAAGCCAATGCGATGGTCGAGGTCGCAGTTGCCGAGAAAAACAAGTTCGAGAAGAAATTGAACCAGTTTCAGGAACAGTGGGATAAATATGTTTCGGGGAGTTGATATGCTGCCGATATTTGCTCATCAAGATATTACGGAATTGCGTCTGATCCATAATTCCACTGTCCGGAAACGTCAGACATTGGCCGAACAATATGAATACATTCGGCGGGAACTCGATGAAAAAAAAGAACAAAACGAAAAATCAAGAAGAAATCTGGCGGTAACGAGACGTCAGATTAAAGACATCCAAAAAGATATTTTTTTGATGAATTCAACCAAGTCCGTTTTGGATGAAACATCTGTTGCCATGCTTTTGGAAGTTGGAAACAAGGAAAATCAATTGTCTGCTTTAAAGTGCCAGGCAGACAACCTGACCGATCACTTCGATGCCACTGTATCGAACATGCGGCAGTCTCTTGTGGATGTAGCTGCTTTGGAAGCCGACTATCGTTCGATTTCTCTGGAATTAGAATCATTGGAGAAAGAAAAACACGATCTGTCCGGCGAAATTGCGAAATGTCTGGAAAATACTTCTCTGGAACGAAAAAAAGTGGAAGACCAGTTAAATGATCTTAGCACGGCCTTCCTGCGAATCATCGATGAACGTAAGAACATCGATGATCAGTTGTCTGCGCAAAAAGCAGCCGCTGAAGAATTATCCGCAACCATGAATGAATTGACACAAAAGATATCGACCCTTGAAGCCATCAAACCGATTTTAGCTCAAACAAAAGCGGTTCATCAGGAAGTGGCGGACCTCGAAGACGGGATTCTATCAGTGGATACAACACGACGTACGCTGCTGAAAGAAATGAATGATCAACAAAAGCAGTTTGAGGCGCTGGCGGTGGAAAATTTGGAATTACATGCGACGAACACCGCTTTGGAAAATGATGTCGGTCTCTATGAAAAAATCATGTCCGAAGTCAAGATTGCTAAATCGTCCAGTGATCATGCAAAAAGCCAGATGAACCAGGTGTCTGATAAACTGATGGAAAAGCTGATCGCAAAAGAGGTGCTGGACCAGGCAATTCAAGACATGTGGGCTCAGTTCGATGCACTTGCGGATGTTTTGACGGGATCATATTCGGGATCATGACAATGGCTTATGGAGGCAAGAGCATGTTGAAACAACGGGAATTGTCGGTTGAATCAGACAATGCACGGTTGGTTGCCATTCTGGAAAAGGTCGAGGCGGTGTTGTCCGAGCGCAGAGTCCGGCAAACACTGTTATCTGAGTTGATGAGTGCCCAAAATGACATTGAATTTCTCGAAAATAAAATTGTTGCGGCTAAAAACAGCCTTCAAAAGGAAACCCCTGAAGTTGAAA
>CAYQKZ010000235.1:4722-5498 GCA_964418135.1 uncultured Desulfobacterales bacterium | reverse complement strand
ATCGAAGGCGGCAGCGAGCTGGAGCGATTCCGTTTTCGAAATCGAGACGGCCGGTATACCTGGTTTGACGGCGTTGGCAGGATCATGCGAAACGCGGATGGCTCTATATCGGGAGTTGTTGTGGGCTGTCGCGACATCACCGAGAGCATGCGGGCCGAGGAAGCGCTGAGGGAAAGCGAAGAACGGTTCTCTCTGGTCTCCAGGGCTGCCAACGATGCGATTTTGGAAAAAGTCATGGTGTTATTTATCGAGGAGTTGGAAATCAAGAACTCCGGACACGCCGACCCTGCCCGGACGAGAATGGTGGAGCTGGAGTTGTTTTGCAAGGATGGCGCCGTTGTTCCATTCGAAGGGAATTTTTGTTTTCTGCGTGATTCCTCCGGCAAACCAACCGACATTCTGGCAATCCTACGCGACATTACCGAGCGCAAGCTGGCTGAAAAATCACTGTCGGAGATATACTACAGTATGATTTCCTCCCTGCTGCCTTGCGAAATGAATTTTCTGAAAGTCTATAGAATCCATCCGGATTGGAGCAGAAAAGATATGAAGGTACGCCAATGATCAGCAAATATAACCAACCCGAAGACACCGCCGAACTACGCAAACGTGCCCAAGAGATAGCCCGGGAAAAAGAAGCCTGGTCAATAGAAAATCTCGAGACCCTGTCTCACGAAGAAATCCGGCAGTTGATCCACGAACTTCAGGTGCATCAGATCGAGCTGGAAATGCAGAACGAGGAGCTGCGAACGGCTCAGGCGGATTTGGATGCAGCA
>CAYQKZ010000235.1:0-4712 GCA_964418135.1 uncultured Desulfobacterales bacterium | reverse complement strand
CTGGGTAGCAAATGGGAAAGTGCTGACAAGAAGCTGGCCGCCAATGCCGCACTGGTTATCGCCGCCACCCTGATGGGCATGGTAATGGGGGACCTGGTCAAACAGCCGATCACCCGTTTCATCCACAAGGGGTACCAGGACACCTACTATCTGCACAGCAAAAAGCTCATTGAATCCGGTCGATCTCAGTCGTTCGAGCTGCGGATGGTAAATAATGACGGAATATCGATATGGGTGAATCTGACGATAACCCTGGCGCAGAATGCGGACGGTGCGACCGCATACCGCGTTGTGATCAGCGATATCACCCAGAGTAAAGAGGCTGATGAGAAGCTGCGACAAAGCGAACTGTACAACCTCTTTCTTTTGGAGAGAAACGCACATTTGATGTCGCTTTTTGTAGAGCATTCTCCCGCTGCGATCGCCATGCTCGATAACGAGATGAAATATATCTTGGTCAGCCGCCGCTTCCATACCGATTATGTTCTGGGAGAGCAACATATCATTGGCCGCTCGCATTATGAAGTGTTTCCGGAAATCCCAGAGCGCTGGAGAGAAATCCACAGGCGCTGTTTGGCAGGGGCCATCGAAAAATCCGACGGCGAGCCATTCTTGCGGGCAAACGGCAGAACGGATTGGGTGCGCTGGGAGATTCGGCCCTGGTATGAATCTCCAGAACAAATCGGCGGCATCATACTGTTTTCAGAAGTAATTACTGATCGCAAGATGATGGAGAAAGCACTGAAAGAATCGGAACAACGATTCCGGGAAACGCTGGAAAACGTTCAATTGATTTCGGTCTTGCTCGATGCGGAGGGTCGCGTTACCTTCTGCAACGATTTTCTGCTGCAACTGACGGGGTACCGTCGTGAGGAAGTGATCGGCATCGACTGGTTCTCAACGTTCGTGCCTGAAGCGCGCCCGGATGTGGAAGGTGCATTTTTAAAGGGGATACACACCGGGCATATCACGCCTTTCATCGAAAATCCAATCTGTAAAAAGGATGGCACGGAGCGCCTGATCCGATTCAGCAATACACTGCTACGGAATGCAGAGGGCCAACCCATTGGTGCCACCAGTATCGGAGAAGATATCACCGAACGTAAACTGGCGGAGGAGGAAACGAACAGAACCAAGCTGCTTCTCAGGTATAGCCTTGAGAGCCAGAAAGACACGATCCTTCTTTCCATAGACCGAAATTACCGATATCTCTATTTCAACAAGACCCATCTGGATTCCATGAAAATTGCCTATAACAAGGATGTTGAATTGGGAATGAACATCCTGGAATGCATCACTTCCGATGCCGACAGACTGGCGGCCAGGGAAAATTATGATCGGGCGCTGAAGGGCGAATCCCATTCCAATGTGCGGATATTTGGAGATATTGAAAAAGTCTATTATGAGAGTTTTTTCAATCCGATCCTGAATGATCGAAACGAGATTATCGGCGCCACCGCTTTGGCCAGAAACATCACGGATCGCATACGTGTAAAAGAGGCATTGATCAATAGCGAAGAGAAGTTCCGAAAAGCTTTTTACATGAGTCCGGATGCCGTGAACATCAACCGTCTCGAAGACGGCATGTATATTTCCATCAACCCAGGATTCACCAGAATCATGGGATACACCGAAGACGACATCGCAGGAAAGACGTCGATCGAATTGAATATATGGGTCGATATCAAGGACAGGCAAAAACTCGTGGTCGGATTGAAAAAAGATGGAGAAGTCGCAAACCTTGAAGCTTTTTTTCGAAAGAAAAGCGGGGATATTGGTTTTGGCTTGATGTCTGCCTCCGTGATCGAACTGAATGGTGAACCGCATATTTTAAGCATTACCCGGGAGATCACCGAACGCAAACTGGCAGAGAACCAGATAAATAGACAAATGGCCTTTACCCAGTGCGTTCTGGATACAATCGATGCCCACATTGCCATTTTGGATGGAACCGATACGATCTGTGCGGTGAACAGTGCATGGCGTCAGTTTGCGCTCTCCAATCATGCAGACCGTGACGAATCGAAATGGGGGGTCGGTGCCTGTTATTATCGATCCTGCTACAGCCAGGACGGCGATACCCAATACGCTAAAGAGGCATTCGATGGCATTCGGATGGTAAAATCCGGCCGGTCGAAAACCTTTGAAATCGTCTATAGCTGTGATTCACCCGAAGAACAGCGTTGGTTTTTCATGCGCGTGCTGCCGATGGCCGATTTCCCGGATCATGTCGTGGTGTCGCACACCAATATCACTTCGCTGAAACAAACGGAAGATAAGCTCCGATTGCTCACCAGCCGGCTGCTGTCCGTTCAGGAAAATGAACGAAAACGCATCTCCATCGAGCTGCACGACCAACTGGGATCGGATCTGATGACATTGATGCTGACCATTCGCTTCCTTCAAAAGGAGCTGGGGGCAAAACAAGCGCGATTCAAACAGCTCTGCGACGAAACAATCAGCCAGATCGATGCCATGGCCGCTAATGTCAAGAGGATGGCCCGGGATATGAGTCCGTCGATTCTTGAAGATTTAGGACTTACGGCTGCCCTGAGAGGGCTTTCCAATGAAATGGTCCGATTTTTACAAATCGAGATACAGAGTGATATTGATGATATTGACGAATTTGTTGATAGAGAACAGCACATCCAGATATTCCGGATATTCCAGGAGGCTTTGACAAATATTCGAAAGCATGCAAAAACCAAAAAGATTTTTCTTTCAGCAAAACGGGCCGACGGCAGTATCCTTTGTATGATCCAGGATTTTGGAATGGGGTTTGATGCCGGGCAGTTGGAGAAAAAAAATGCTCTGGAAAAAGGGATGGGGCTGGCTACCATGGCGGAAAGAGCCCAAATATTGGGCGCCAGACTTCAGATCGACAGTGCAATCGGCATGGGTACCAATATCCTGCTGAATATTCCTGTAATAAAAAGATGAAGCCGAAAACAACACAACCCTATCGAATTGTGCTTGCGGACGATCACCAAATGTTCCGCCTGGGGATCCGCCATATCATCGAACGGATAAGCGGACTCGAGGTAGTGGGGGAGGCCGGCGATGGTATGGAGATTCTCCGCCTGCTCAGAAAAATGCCTGTGGACATGGTGGTGCTGGATATCTCCATGCCGCTGCTTCGGGGAATCGAGGCCATCACCGAAATCAAGACGATCAGCGCCAAAACAAAGGTGTTGATTCTAACCATGCATCAGAATACCGAATATTTTTATCACGCGGTTGCCGCCGGCGCAGACGGCTATCTGTTGAAGGCTGATGCCGGCACCGTGTTGGAACAGGCCATTCAAATTATTCGTAAAGGTCATTTTTTCATTTCACCGATACTTTCCAGTGATCTTACCAACGAAATGGTTCATGTCTGCAGAAGCGGAACCACTCCCGATAAAGATGTTTTGACCGTTCGCCAGAAAGAGATTTTGACATTGATCGCCGAAGGAAAAACAAACACAGAAATCGCCTCCTGTTTCAATATCAGCAGACGAACCGTCGAGCACCACAGAACCAATCTGATGCAACGGCTCGGCCTAAAAAATACAGCCGAACTGGTCCGGTACGCTTTCCAAAAAGAAATTCTACCTTCCCGAAAATAGTTTCTCCTGCCTAATACATATAGGTACTTGTACCTATATGAAAACCCGAATTACTACCGATTGTCTTACCATCCCATGTTGATATAATCTTAGAAGGAGGGTGTTGTATTCTCGATATCAATGGTTTTGAAACCTCTGCATGCTGCCTTTTCGACATCGTTATCTTGAGAGCAACCGCATCAAAGATCAGGGGGGGGATGAAAGGCAATGAAACAAGAAACAGAAAACAGCTCGAAAATAAGAACGCCGATTCGGCATCCGTCGTCGGACAGTAACAGGAAATCTGAATGGCCGTTAAAATGGCTTTATTCGATCATTACAGGTGCCACTCCGTTTTCCATCCTATTCATGATTGTTATAACGGTTTTGGCCGGCGTTTTACCCAATGACGTTTGCCAGGCTGTCAGCAACTCGCCGCTCGTCCGAGTCGGAACAGAGCTGGAATTTCCGCCTTATGCTTTTACAGATAGTAGTGGAGAACTGACAGGGTTCTCCATTGACCTGATCAAAGCCATATCCGATACCATGGGCTTTTCAATAAAGATATCAACCGGCTCATGGGACGATGTGTGGAATGATTTGGCGGCTGGCTGGCTCGATGTATTGCCGATCGTTGCAAAATCACCGGAAAGACAATTACGCGTTGACTTTAGCCTTCCCCACACAGAGACGTTCGACGCCTTCTTTGTCCGGCAAGGAGACTTGCCCATTAAAACCATTGCGGACGCCCAGGGAAAAGAGATTGTGGTGATGCGATCCGATGCCGCCCACCATGAACTGCTGGATCGCAATTTTCAGAAGAATTTAATTCTCGTCGATACGATACCCGATGGATTGCGGCTGATTTCTTCCGGTAAACACAGCGCATTGCTCTGCTCGAAGCTGATCGGAACGTTGTTGATCAAATATCTGGGATTAAGCGGCCTGACAACCGGGCCGCCCATTCCAGACTATAAAAGGGTCTTCTCGTTTGCCGTGAAAAAAGGCGACATCGAACTGCTGGAAAAATTGAATCAAGGGCTGCTGATCATCAAAACCAATGGGGTTTATGGCCAGATTTATGACAAATGGTTCATGGGTGACGATCCCTGGCTGAGGATGAAA
>CAYQKZ010000234.1:0-5503 GCA_964418135.1 uncultured Desulfobacterales bacterium | reverse complement strand
GAAAACAGTGGCACAGCGGTATGAAGTCGGCAAGATCATTACCGGAACAGTCACCAATCTGACGGATTTCGGTATATTTGTCGAGCTTGAAGAAGGTATCGAAGGGCTCGTTCATGTTTCTGAAATCAGCAAGGAAAAAATCAAAACACCTGTCGGCAAATTCAACATCAACGATGTGATTACGGCACGTGTCATGAATATCAACAGCGAAGAAAGACGTATCGGACTTTCCATCAAACGTCTTGAAGTGGAAGATGAACAGGCGATCCTGTCCGAATATGTCAACAGCATGAAACCGGGACCATCCACTTTCGGAGAACTTCTCAAGGAAAATCTTCAGGAAAAGCTGAGCAGCGAATCCAATCAGTAATAATGTTTTGACAATGACAATTCATTCATTGAGTTACCTGTTCTTATAGAAAAACACGGGGGGATAGTAAACACAAGTTTACTATCCCCCGTTTTTAATTCTTGAGTTTTTTTATCAGAGAATTGCTTCAGACCAAGACATCTCCTGTTACTCAGCCCTGCCTTTTCGTTCTTTTTCACTTCCTTAACCAGATATCACATCTTAAATGGAATCTTATTCATGTTCTCGCGAAAACATCCTTATCTGCACTTTCTTTTGATCTTTTCTTCCATAGTATCCGTTACGTCGATCGTCATATCGCTGATCGTCATGGTGGGACTCAAATTTTCAAACCAGAACAGTATGGATATTTCAAATTCAGATGAAAAAGTCGGCGTCATCGAAATCGAAGGACTGATTGCAGACTCCTATGATATCATACAGGATATTCGTCGCTATCGTGAAGATGACACGATCAAGGCCATTGTACTTCGAATTAATTCACCCGGGGGGGGGGTCGGTCCTTCTCAGGAAATTACTCGGGAACTTACCAAAACTATTCAATTTAAAAAAGTGATAGCATCGTTAGGTGCTGTAGCGGCTTCAGGTGGTTATTATATCGCGTCGGCCTCCAGCGGAATAATCGCCAATCCTGGAACGATAACCGGAAGTATCGGCGTTATCATGGGATACACCGACATTCAGGGTCTGCTTCAAAAAATCGGCATTACACCCGTTGTCATCAAAAGCGGTCTTTACAAGGATATCGGCTCTCCGGTCCGATCCATGACAGATGCCGAAAAGAACATTCTTCAGACATTCTCGGATCAGGTACATCGCCAATTTATTACGGCGATTGCAGAAGGCAGACATATCGAGTATGAGAAAGTGGCATCCATAGCCGACGGTCGGGTGATGTCCGGAGAAAGCGCAGTCGAACTCGGATTGGTTGACCGGCTTGGCAATCTGGAAGACGCCATCGAATGGGCAGGTCAATTGGGTGGCATCACCGGTAAGGTTTCGGCAGTTTATACAAAGGATAAAAAACGTACATTCATCAGACGATTGGCGGAATCATCACTTCATGAAATCCTGTCTTTCCTGTCTTCGAATCATCTTCTTGCAGGCTACGTTCTATAGTCCATCAGACAATCATCGGGCCAGGGATCAGTTAAAAATTCTTGAAAAGAATCCTCGCTTGGCTACGTCGACCGGTGAAACCAGATCCACCTTGCCGACCACTCCGTTATTAAAATTGATTACCATCTCCCCCATACGTTGTCCCTGTTTGATCTCCCCCTTTATTTGATCAGGGAGATCGATATTCTTGGTCAATAGTTTTTTCTTGTCCCGGGCCAGCGGATAGGAAAATCCAGAAGCAGCTATCGGCTTGACGGTTTTTTGCTTTCCGTCGGGCAATGCAATTTCTTTATCGATCGTGTCTCCCTGTTTCACTACGGATACCATTTCATATTGGCCAAAAGCCTTTTTTAGCTTCTCGTCCACCACACTATCACGAAGTTTAGCGGCTGAACTTCCCATGACCACGGCAATCAACCGGAGATCATTGCGCTTGGCCGTGGCGACGATACTGTAACCGGCTTCTCGGTAAAATCCGGTCTTAAGCCCATCCATGCCGGAAAATCGGTTCATCAAATTGTTGTGATTTCGCATGACGAGTGTTCCGTCACGAAACGGTTCGGTTTTTAAAGAAGTCCAGGCCAGCAACTGGGGGTCCTTCACAAGCTCCCTACCCAGAATGGCAAGATCGTATGGAGAGGATACATCTGGTTCCTGATTCTGAGCCGGTGGCAGGCCGTGCATGGATTCAAATTTCGAATCGACCATATTGAGCTGGTGGGCTTTTTCATTCATCATATCTACAAAAGCGTTTCGACTGCCGGCCACAAATTCCGCCACGGCATATGCTGCATCATTGGCCGATGCCACCATGACGGCCCGCATCAGTTCATCCAGGGAAAAGACCTCCCCAGGCTTCAGATAGACCTGACTTCCCCCCATAGATGAAGCATCCGGAGAAACAGTTACCTTATCATCTAGTTTAATTTGTCCGCTTTTGAGTTTATCCAGTACCACAGAACCCAGCATAAGTTTGGTAATACTGGCTGGCCAGCATTTCTGATGGACATTTTCCCCCTCAATGACTATCCCGGTTTCGGCTTCGACAACAATAAATGCCTTGTACGGCTCTACTTTCACTGACGGCGGAGGCGGCGGGGGAGGTGTTTTATTGGCGACAGGTGGTTTCACAGGGGGCTTGACGGGAGTCGCTGTTTTGGCAGCAGGTGCTTTTGCATCTTTTTTTTGCGGAACTTCTTTGGCCCAGACTGGGCAAAACAAAAACGATACGATGATCAGAACGGTAAAACAATTTCTCATGTCATTAGCCTCCAGATTTTTTTGATCATAAATATATGGTTTTGATAACCGAAAATTGACCACCCTGGGTGTATTGATGCCCCCCCCCCCGAAGGGGCTGATGGGAAAGGTTGAACCGTTAAGCAACCTCTCATAGCAAGGAATATGAGGGATAGCCATCCCTTTCATTTTTCAATAATTCATCAGGCGGGGTGGTCGAAATTAGGTTATCAAAGGTGATCCATTTTCAGTTGTCATTCCGACCGCTTTCCGTGATACTGAATTGTCTTCTGATCGTACCCGTCTATAGACATTCATATAAATAATTTCGCTGCGTTATCGGTCGGGAATGGCCGAAAAAGGTCTATTCCCTCCCTGCTGCCTTGCGAAATGAATTTTCTGAAAGTCTATAGTGATGTGCCATTTCAGTAACTGTTCGAAAAAAGAATCATGCAAAAGGACAGACCTGTACCGGATTCCACTTTTTTTTGCGGATCGAATCGGTATCATCTATTCGACCCAATCAATATCTATCCATTTGATCCCCGATAATTCACTGGCGCCTGGTCGAAGGCCCGTATAGTAGCAGATGCTTAATGTCCTTACAAGATGATCAGATGCCCTGGCAATAATTCTGGGAGATTCATCCGGTGTGTGTGTGGGGGGACGATGATTTCATCATCCCGTTTCGGTTTCTGATATCGAACCAGTGGATTTCTTGGCAGAAGCCCTCGTTTGATGACGCCCCATTTCAAGATGGCCATAATGTCCGAGAGTTCTCTGTGGATTGTGCTTTTTGATTTTTCGGCATTCAAGCGGAACTGAACATATGTGTCCATTCGATCAGGAGTGATGTTGACTATTGCCCGATTGCCGAAAAGATGACGGATTCAATTTGTACATCAGAGCGGATATATTGGATGGCTGCAAATGAATCTTTAGATATTTATTACCAGGCCGGTGCAATAATCCATCCCCCGTCTTTGAGCTGGTGGACGCTCATTTTTCATGATCACCGTTCCGAAACTTCACCTTTTGAAACCCATCCTGATTGATTATCGACTTTCACCAGATACCAGTTTTTCTTTTCTCCGATCGCAGACAGCAACGATCCAGCAGATGAAACGTAAAGCACATTCGAAACCCCAGCCTTGTCAAATATCCTGGCGTCATCATACATCACGACAACATCTCGTTTGGATTCATACGGCACATAGTGACTGTAATCCAGATGTGCAAATTTCAGGTATTCAGGATCGAGAAGTTTTTTTTCGGGCGGGATGTAGAAATGCGATTTCGATGAAACTGGAAGATAATAATTGTTGGTCATGCGGCTGAAAATCGTTTGATTCATGTTGACCTGGGTCGTCAATATCAGCTCGATTGTATTTGGCGGCAAAATTACGGGGGATCCAACCAGAAAAAAACCGACGACCTCTATGGTTCCCATGATGATGCCGGGATACCATGGGTCTTTATCGTTATTGACGATCTGGGCTCCCCATTTGATCGTGATGGCATTTTCCGGAGTTTGGGCGACCTGTAATCCTTTTGAAACGACATCCGTGATCATGTAAGTGTTGAATGCCGTTGCAAACTCGTTGCAGTCCGGTGTTTCAAAATACACACTGTTGATTTCAGAGCCCTGAATGGCCGGGATGATCTGGATATCGACCACCGTTTTGGCGATGTCCTGCCATTGAGCGACAGATACTATTCTGGGCTGGACTGAATACGGGTGGTTGGCCACCCTCGGTGCCATGGTGCATGAAGACAAGAGAATGGTAATACAAAAACATAGACTGATACTGCGCATTTTATCCTCCTTTTCTAAAATTTATTGGAATAAAATTGACACATCAAAACCAGTGAAACCCTTTTGCGATTAAACCGGCCAAACCAAGTATTGCAGCAATGTTAAAGCCGATTCACGTGTAATTTAAGTTATAGGATATAATTATGGACGAAAACATATCAGACAAATTGATTTATGCCATTACATTACGGAAGATAATCTTGCCATTACCATTTTTATAGATGGATCGGCAGAAACTATTTTCTTGAGTAAGGACTTCGCCTTCATATGGCTGATGATATCAGTCATTATGCCCGATTATTTTGATTATTTTGAAACTTTGACCCAGGTTTGATTTTCTGCTTTTTTTTGTGAATGAAATTGGCAAACCGCAAAAGTCATTTCATCCCTGGTCAATTATCGATATGCAATTATTTCACAGGTGATGTTTTTATCGTTACCGACGATTGTGTTGATAATGTCAGGAAATTTCATTTGAAAAAGCATTGAATCAGGAACGGGTAGAGAAAAGAAAAAACGGTATTGGATACCTTGGCCGCCATCATCGGAAATTTGAATGTCTGGGGAACTGTTCAGAACATACTCGGCGGAATAATCAACATGCTGGCGATTTTCAAGTTCGGAAGCAAGATTTGATAGGCATCTACAGCCATTACTGCGTAATATCTCCGCAACGGGCTTTTTTCAGGAAGGTGAAGTGGAACAAGCCTTATTTATTATCAAATAAAGTCTGGTAAATCAATTTACCAGACTTTAGGCGGTTTCCAGTAAAAAAAATACCATATTCCAAGTATGAATGAAGATAACTTCAGTTTGATTCATACTTCTGAATGGTATATTCATTAATGTAAACCGCTTTATAAAAAACCTGTTCGGGAAATATCAACAACTATCTGTTTTTATATGGTCGGGACGACTGGATTTGAACCAGCGACCCCAGCGTCCCGAACGCTGTGCTC
>CAYQKZ010000233.1:0-5567 GCA_964418135.1 uncultured Desulfobacterales bacterium | reverse complement strand
TGCGAAGAAAATTATGATGCTGAAGCTGTATCCAATGCCGTCGCTGAAGGTAGAGAAAAAGTCATTTCAGTCCTTAGAACCAAAAACATGTACCCTCCCAGGGGGTATGCGGAAAAGATTGCCGATACGGTGATTGTTTTTTTTACAACCCAGAAATCAGAGACTGTGGAAGTTTTCATCGATGAGCCGGCGGCTTCTTCCAAGGAAATTCTAACGGAAGCATTCATGGGTATCGAGGAAGAGGATTCCGAGATAATCGATGATCTGCTCGAAGAGGATTTTGAAGCAGACAGCGATGATTCCGATGAAATCAAGCTGGATTCTTCCATCAAAATTGCAGACGATGATGCGGCAGATGTCGAAGATGAGTTGTAATCCCTGAACAAAGTTAGGTTTTTGTTTCTTGTTCAGTTCATTTAAATGCCCGGAAAGGAGGAAATTTTCGATGGATGTTACGCGGAGAGAATTTATACAAATTACCGGTGTCACAGCGGCAGGTCTTGCAGTCAGCGGAAATCTGGGCTTTGACCTATCTCCGGTTAAAGCCCATGCGCAGATGCTAAAGACCCGCTATGCCAAAGAAACCACCACGATCTGTTGCTATTGTGCGGTGGGGTGCGGCGCCATCGTTCACACCAGCAAAAAAGGAGATGGACGGGTTATCAATATCGAGGGAGACCCGGACCACGTCATCAATCGGGGGGCATTGTGTTCCAAAGGTGCGGCGCTGGCCGGTCTGGTTGAAAACGAAAACCGGCTGCTCAATCCCATGTATCGCGCACCGTATGCAACCGAGTGGAAAGAAGTCACGTGGGACTGGGCCATCGATCGTATCGCCCGGCGCGTCAAAGCCACTCGGGATGCATCGTTCACCGCAACCAATGCCGCCGGGCAGACCGTCAACCGCACCACTGCCATCGCCTCGGTTGGAAGTGCCGCTTTAGACAACGAAGAGTGCTGGATCTATCAGGCCATGCTGCGTGCCTTGGGCCTGGTATACATCGAACACCAGGCCCGAATCTGACATAGTGCTACAGTTGCGGCTCTGGCAGAGTCGTTCGGACGTGGTGCAATGACCAACCATTGGATAGACCTCAAAAACAGCGACTGCATTCTTATCATGGGCAGCAACGCTGCGGAAAACCATCCCATTTCTTTCAAATGGATCACGGAAGCCCAGCGAAACGGCGCCAAAGTCATCAATGTCGATCCCCGATTCACTCGCACATCCTCGAAAGCCGACATCTATGCACCGCTGCGTTCGGGTACCGATATCGCATTTCTGGGCGGGATGATCAAATACATCCTCGATAACAGGCTGATCGCCGAAGAATATGTGCTGAATTATACCAATGCCTCATTTCTGGTTAACAAAGAGTATTCCTTTAACGACGGGCTATTTTCCGGCTGGGATGCCAAGGCCAGGAAATATGATCGATCCACGTGGACTTTTCAGATGGACGCAAATGGCGTGCCCTTACGAGATTTGACGCTGAAGGACAATCTGTGCATCATCAATCTGTTAAAAAAACATTACGATCGCTACAATCTTAAACAGGTATCCAAAATCACCGGCACATCGGAAGCTGAACTCCTGGATGTATATAAAACCTATGCCGCGACCGCTGCCAACGACAAGGCGGGAACCATCATGTATGCCATGGGCTGGACCCAGCACACGGTGGGTGTTCAGAACATTCGGACCATGTCCATCATTCAGCTCCTTCTGGGAAACATGGGGATTGCCGGCGGCGGGGTCAATGCCCTGAGAGGGGAATCCAATGTGCAGGGTTCCACGGATCAGGGGCTGCTCTTTCATATCTGGCCGGGCTATATCCCATCTCCGAACGGAAAAATCGCCAAACTCGAAGATATGCTCAAACGCAGAGCCCAGAGCAAAGATCCGCTCAGCCTCAACTGGTGGCAGAATGAACCGAAATACATCGTCAGTTTTTTAAAATCTCTTTTCGGAGACAAAGCTTCTGCGGAAAATGAATTCGGTTACCCCTGGATGCCCAAGCTGGATGAAGGCAAGCCGTATTCCTGGCTCGATCTTTTCGATGAAATGTACAAAGGCAGTATCAAGGGCTTTTTTGCCTGGGGCATGAATCCGGCATGCAGCGGCTCCAATGCCACCAAAGTCCGCAAGGCTCTGGCCAATCTCGAATGGATGGTCAATGTCAATCTCTTCGACAATGAAACCGGTTCTTTCTGGAAAGGGCCTGAAACCATTCCGGAGAATGTGGGAACGGAAGTTTTCATGCTGCCAGCCTGCGTGTCTGTTGAAAAAGAAGGCAGTATTTCCAACAGCGGGCGCTGGATGCAGTGGCGATATGCCGGTCCCAAGCCTCTTGGCAACAGCCTGCCCGACGGCGATATCATCATGGAACTGGGTCTCAAACTGAAAGAGCTTTACAAAGAAGGCGGGGTATTCCCGGACCCGATTCTGAACCTGAAGTGGGACTACATGACGGATCACAAATTCGATCCGCACCAGGTGGCCAGACAGATCAACGGCTTTTTTGTCAAGGATGTCAAGGTCGGCGATCAGGAATTCAAGACAGGATCACAGGTTCCCAGTTTCGCTTTTCTCCAGAGCGACGGATCGACCTCCTGCGGCAACTGGGTTTATGCCGGCAGTTATACGGATAAAGGGAACATGGCCGCCCGCAGAAAGCAGGAAGATGCGCCCAATAAGATCGGCATCTATCCCGAGTTTGCCTGGGCATGGCCGGTGAATCGCCGTATTATCTACAACCGCGCAGCCGTCGATCCCAAGGGGCAGCCTTATGATGCAAAACGCTGGGTCATCCAGTGGAAAGATGGCAAATGGGTCGGCGATGTGCCGGATGGGGGGCAGCCGCCGCTGATCGGCGCCGATGGTCAGCCCGATCCCAAAGCCAAACATCCGTTTATCATGACGGTTCACGGTTTGGGTCAGATTTTCGGTCCGGGCTTGAACGATGGCCCCTTTCCCGAACACTACGAACCGCTGGAATGTCCGGTGGAAAAGAATTTCATGAGTTCCCAGTTCATCAGCCCGACGGCAGCCCATTATGGCACCAGCGCCGATACGTTTGCTACCTGCGATCCCAGATACCCTTATGTGGGAACGACCTATCGGGTGTCCGAACACTGGCAGACCGGTCTGCTGACCCGTCCGCAACCCTGGCTCATGGAACTTCAACCCCAGGTGTTTGTGGAGATGAGCGAGGAACTCGGCGCCCTCAAAGGGATCAAGAACGGCGAGCGCGTCAAGGTGTCTTCGGCGCGTGGTTCATTGGAATGTACGGCGGTGGTAACCAAGCGGTTCAAGCCGATGAAGATTGCCGGAACTGTCGTTCATCAGGTGGGGATGCCATATAACTACGGGTGGCGGTGGCCGGCCAGCGGTAAGGAAGAAAGCGCCAATCTGCTGACGCCGTCGGTGGGAGACCCCAATACCCGGATTCCGGAAACCAAAGCCTTTATGGTCAATGTAACCAAACTATAACCGGAGGTGGAACCCATGAGCAAGGTATTTTTCGTAGATACAACCGTGTGTACCGCCTGCCGGGGATGTCAGGTGGCCTGCAAGCAGTGGCATAATCTTCCTGCTGAATCGACCACCAACCGGGGGACGAATGAAAATCCGCCGGATCTGTCGTTTGACACCTACAAGGTCGTTCGAATGCGGGAAGAAGTCATTCACAACAAACTGAACTGGCTGTTTTTCCCGGAACAGTGCCGGCACTGTCTGTCACCACCCTGTCTGGATACGGCAGGAGATACCAGAGCCGTATATAAGGACGAGGTGACGGGGGCCGTCATCTATACGGCCGAAACCCGGTTCCTGAATGCGGATGATATCATTTCATCCTGTCCTTATAACATTCCCCGAAAATCGGCGGATGGCACTCTGGCCAAGTGTGACATGTGCAATGACCGTGTTCACAACGGTATGATGCCGTCCTGTGTTCAGACCTGCCCGACCGGCGCCATGAATTTCGGGGATGAAAAAGAGATGAAGGAACTGGCCCAGAAGCGTCTGACCGAAGTCAAAACCAGGTATCCGGAAGCAAAGCTTCTGGATGCAGAGGATGTCCGGGTGATTTATTTGACGTTATATGACCCCAAACTTTACTTCAAATATGCCGTGGCATCGAATTCAGATGTAAATCTGACGCGGCAACTGGCATTGAAAAAGATGTTCAGACCCTTGACCGACATTGCCTCACGGGTTCTTCAGGTTTAGCGCCGCCGCAGGATGCCTGATTGATCATTGTTCAGGCATTTCATTTCCCAATGATTTTTTCGTTCAGATATGAACAACCGGGTTGATAAGACAGGGTGATTCAATACTTCGGTGTTGAATCACCCTGTTATGTTATGCCGGATACAAAAACCCTTAAAACATTTATATAAAGGTACTGACCGACCATGTCCGAATCTGCTGCCGCTCAAGAGAATATTCGAAAAGCCTGCCGGGAAGTGACGGCCGTTCGTCCGTTTTATACGGAAATGCTGAAATTCTATGAAGCTGTTTTTCTCGCACAGGAATCGGCCCGAATCGATACGCATGTTTCGAAGATCGACATTCCCGAAGATATTCTGGCAATGAAAGCAGCCGATAAATTTCCCCTGATGGCACCCGCAGATTTTATAATCGATGTGGCTGCAGCCACCCGTCTTCTGGAAAAACTCTGTGAAATCGCAGTGGCATCGACTTCCGCCGAAATGAAAGATGCAGCACGAATGATTTCCGAATTTATAAAATCCGGGGCCCTGAACCCGACATATCTTTTCGATCTGGCACTGGGAAAGGATATTGCCGGCAGGATTCCACCGGATGTGCCCTCAGACATGGCCCTCTTGTTGGGCTATAACAGTATCCGGCCTTCTCTTCGGTTGATTTCAGAGCATCTTTCAGCCTCACTGGATGCCAAGGAGCCCTGGCGGACCGGGTACTGCCCGATTTGCGGCAGCAGCCCCGGCCTTTCCATGTTGAAGGGGGATGGAGATCGCTGGTATGTATGCAGTTTCTGCTGGCATGAATGGTTGACTCCCCGAATTTACTGTCCGTTCTGCGACAACACGGACAGCAGCCAACTGCATTATTTTTTCAGCGATGAAGAACCCGAATACCGGGTGGACGGATGTGATCGATGCAGCCGGTACATTAAAACAGTGGACCTTCGCAAAACCAGCCGGACCATTGTACCGGTCGTAGAAGCGATTGCAACGTTGCATCTGGACATGCAGGCCGGGGAGCAGAGGACATCATAAAATCATTGCCGTTGTATCAAAACATCCACTTCGGTTATTCCCGATTTTCAACTATCCGAGTTGAGATAGACGCCTTTTACCGTAAAAATACATTCAGTTACTCCCTTCCCTTGTGGGGGAGGGTCGGGGTGGTGGCCAAGGAACCAGCAGATACCTATGGGGGTGACATAGCACAGATGCCATGATCGGTAAATGTCTATAAATTTAACAGGAGAGAAACACCATGATCGGTTTGAAACTCAGAGACGAATTCCTGTGCGAACACATGACCGGCACGGCCATTACCCTTCGAACGAGCGACA
>CAYQKZ010000232.1:0-5601 GCA_964418135.1 uncultured Desulfobacterales bacterium | reverse complement strand
CTGGGGGAGG
Source organism: uncultured Desulfobacterales bacterium (assembly GCA_964418135.1). GTDB lineage: Bacteria > Desulfobacterota > Desulfobacteria > Desulfobacterales > Desulfatirhabdiaceae > RAAP-1. The sequence goes on along the minus strand of CAYQKZ010000232.1, from coordinate 5,591 downwards.
GAGCTTAAGGAAAACGCAGATTATGCCCGTTTGGAGTATACTATAGATTTTCAAAAAATTCATTTCGCAAGGCAGCGGGGAGGGAATAGGTCTTTTTGGGCCATTCCCGACTGATAGCACAGTAAAATTATTTTTCGGAATGTCTATAGGAAGAAATCCATGTGACCTTGAACAAAGCTATCCAAGAACGCGATGATGCCAAGTGGATCATCACATAGGTTGAAGGAAAAGTATGAATAAAAAAAACAAGTCTGAATATCAAAAAGAGTTTGAAGCTTTTATAGAAGAGGAAAAGCATCTTTATCTGATGATCCGTGCCCGTGTGGAAAAATGGGGAGATTCGAGAACAGCAGTTCGGCACAAACCGTATGGGGAATGGATTTCCTATACATGGGCGCAGTTTGGCGAACAAATCGATTCAGCGGCCTTGGCCATGCTCTCCATGGGTGTCCGGGAAAAGGAAATGATCGGTATCTTTGCCAACAACCGGGTGGAGTGGTCCGTTGCCGATCTGGCGGCAATGAGTATCGGGGCGGTATCGGTTCCGATATATGGCACGAATTCCGCCAAAGAAACCCAATACATCATCGAAGATGCACAGATCAGAATTCTTTTTTCGGGAGATCAGCCACAGTACGAAACCGCTTTGTCACTGATGGGAAAAACTGAATATCTTGAAAATATTGTAGTTTTCGACCGGCATGTTGCAATCGCTCCCAACGATATCATCATGCGTTTCGATGATTTTCTCGAGATGGGAAGACAATCCGGCAGGCAGGAAATGTTGAAAACCGCCCATTCACGGCTTGGTGCCGATGATCTGGCCACGCTGATTTACACATCCGGCACGACCGGTGAGCCCAAGGGCGTGATGCTGACCCACCGCAACATCCTTTCGATGATTTTCGATCCGGATCACCATCTGACGGTCGGCCCGAATGATGTCAATCTCGCCATTCTGCCTCTTTCTCATGTATTCGAACGGGCGTGGACATATTTTGTTCTGAAGCGGGGGGCGGAAAACCACTATTGTCACGATACCAAAGCAATTCTCGAATTTCTCCGGGAATCCCGGCCCATGTACATGTGCAGCGTTCCGCGCATGTGGGAGAAAATTTACGCAAAGGTCAAGGAAAGCGTTCATGGCGCACCGGTTGCCAAAAAAATTCTTTTCAACTGGGCGATGGCAGTCGGTGGACGGGTTGCAGCCTGCAAAAGGGATCAACAGCACATTTCACAGATGTTGTCCTTTCAGCACAAGATTGCCAAAAAACTGGTACTGGGAAAGATCCGTGCCGTTTTTGGGGGAAGAAATAAGATTTTCAATTGCGGCGGATCGGCGTTTTCCGCTGAAATTGCGGAGTTTTTCTTCAATACCGGCGTGCTGCTGCTTCAGGGATATGGTCTGACCGAATGTTTTCCGATATGCATCGCCAATGAAACTCACAACAAATTCGGTACCTGCGGTCCTGTCCTGCCGCTTGTGGATGTAAGGGTGTCTTCGGAAGGTGAAATCCAGGCCAAAGGCCCGGCCGTGATGCAGGGGTATTACAACAAGCCCGAACTGACCCGGGAAATGTTTACCAAGGACGGCTGGATCAAGACCGGTGATATTGGAACAGTCGATGCGGACGGCTACCTGACCATCACGGACCGGATAAAAGACATGATGAAGACTTCCGGCGGTAAATATATCGCGCCGCAGCACATCGAAACGCTTTTAAAAGAAGATTTTTTCATAGATCAGGCGGCCGTCATTGGAGATGGCAGAAAATTTCCTTCGGCTCTGATCGTTCCGGCATTCGATCAGTTGGAAAAATATGCTTCGGAACACGGCATTTCATTTGTCTCCCGGGAAGATCTGCTGAGTCGACCCGAAATTCAGCGCTTTTTTCGTGAACGGATAGACTACCGGACAAAGCATCTCGGCCAGGTTGAAAAATTGAAGAAATTTGCCCTCCTGCCCCGGGAATTCAGTCAGGAAAAGAGGGAATTGACACCGACACAAAAAATTCGCAGAAAAATCATCGATGAAAACTTCAAGGATATGATCGACCCCATGTATGCGGATTGATTTCATCTGATCCATGAAACGAGAGCGATGACGAATTTGAGTCTTTCAGAATGGTTGACAACGCGAAGAACATAACCGGCGCTTCAGGAAACATGCAAAAGATGTGGTGGCTTTCCAGCGCCAGACCTGAGAGATTTTCGCAGAGCATGCAAAGCCGCCGGATTTATCGAGACAGACGTTCCGAAATTACGGATACCAGGCGGACCACATCGAAAATCACCAGCGTGAACCAAACCACGATGCTGATTCCGACCGCGGCGGCAGCCATATCCTTGATAGCACGAATCTTTTCGTTTTCACGGGTTTCCAGAAAATCGCATATGGCCTCGATAGCACTGTTGAACAACTCTGCTATCAAGACCAGTCCGGTGGCGAGCAGGATCATCTCGAAATCCACCCATTGCTGGAAAACCAGCGCCAACGCCAGAATGATCGCAGACAGTGCCATTTTGTAAGCGACGCTGAACTCGTTCAGGATCGCAAAACGCAGCCCCGCCAGGATGATCTTGATCTTGCGCAAGGGGTGATAGCCCGTTTCGCCGGTACCCAGAAATTTATTTCTCATGTTGTCCTCTAACCCTCTTGTCGACTTCTATTGCCACGAGTACCAGCGCGGATGTTCCGATTGCGATCAGCAGATCAAATCCACTCAAAGACGTTACGTCAAAGAACGTACGCATGAAAGGCACGTAGATCACGATCAACTGCAACACCACAACCACAAGTGCCATCAATGCCAGCAACCTGTTGCCAAACAGTCCCGTCTGAAACACCGAATCTTTTGCCGAGCGTGAAGCCATCGCCTGAAAGACCTGTGCAAACGCCAGGAAGGTAAAGACCATCGTCTGCCACTCCTTGCGCCCATCGTAGAAATACCAGGCCCCGAGTCCCAAAGCCAATGCGCCGATCAATGCACCGACCCAGAGTACCTGGGCGCCCGCACCGCGCGAGAAAACGCCTTCTTTGGGTGAATATGGCGGACGATTCATTGTATCGCTTTCGGCGTTCTCAACACCCATGCCGAGTCCGAGCAACCCATCGGTCAACAGGTTAAGCCACAGCAACTGCAACGGCAAGAGCGGTATCGGTTTTCCGATAAACGGCGCAATCAACATCACCAGCACCTTACCGATATTCCCGGCCACACTGAAGCGCACGAACTTGCGGATGTTATCGTAGATCGTCCGGCCTTCTTTCACTGCCGCCACAATGGAGGCAAAATTATCATCGAGAAGCACCATATCCGCCGCTTCCTTCGACACATCCGTACCCGTGATACCCATCGCAACCCCGATATCTGCGCGCTTGAGCGCGGGCGCATCATTTACGCCATCACCCGTCATCGAGACGATATGTCCACGCTCCTGCAGCGCCCGCACAATCTTCAATTTATGTTCAGGTGAAACGCGCGCAAACACCTGCACATCATCCACCATGCTTTTTAAAGCATCGAACGACAGATTTTCGATCTCAGCACCGGTCAGCACACGGCCGGTTTCAGCAATGCCAAGCTGCCGTGCAATTTCCAAAGCGGTCAGCGGATGGTCGCCCGTAATCATAACGGTACGAATACCGGCTGTTTTCGTGATTCGGACAGCATCCTTGACCTCTCTGCGCGGCGGATCGATCATGCCGAACAAACCCACAAACGTCAGATTCCGCTCCATATCCGTTTGGATGACTTCCGGAATCTGATGCATCATGCGGAAAGCAACACCGATAACCCTCATGCCTTTCCGGGCCAGCCTTTCATTCGACGCCTCAATTCGAAGCCGGGATCCCTGATCCATTTTCCGGGATTTCCCATCCAGCCAGACCTGATCGGACACATCCAGCAACCCGTCCACGCTTCCCTTTGTAAACGCGATGTAACGATGATCGCCTAACTCCAGGCCGGCAATCGCCACCGGATCAACCTGATTCAGGGAATGGACCGTTGTCATGCGCTTGCGTTCGGAGTCAAATGGAAGCTCCGCCATGCGTGGAAAGGATGCATCGATGGATGATTTCCAGTAACCCATCTTCGCTGCCGAGACAACCAGGGCGCCTTCCGTCGGATCACCCAGGGTGTGATACCGGTCATCTCCTTCATCAATGAGACGCGCATCGTTGCACAACGCGCCCCCGATCGCCGTCAGCGATAGAGCGGATTGGGCCGGCGCGCCCAGGCTTCGGGTCGCAGAAAACGAGCCATTTTTGTCCATTGCTTCGGTCAGGTCCAACGCGTGATCCGCCACATCCAAAACGACAACGGTCATCCTGTTTTCTGTCAGCGTGCCGGTTTTATCGGAACATATCACCGTCACGGAGCCCAGCGTTTCAACCGCGGGCAGTTTGCGAATCAGGGCATTCTGTTTGAGCATGCGCTGGGCGCCGAGCGCCAGTGTAATGGTCACGACCGCAGGAAGACCTTCAGGCACAATGGCAACCGCAACACTCACGGCTGTCAGCAACATATGCCGCAGTTCATCCCCGCGCATCAGCCCCAGCACCGCGATAAAAACTGCAATGATTACGCCAATAATCGCCAGATTGATTCCCAGTGCATCCAGGCGTTTTTGCAACGGCGTTTGATCCGTGCCGCTCTGTTGAATGAGGTCGGCGATTTTGCCAATCTCGGTCTTCATCCCCGTAGCCGCAACGAGCGCCATGCCGCGCCCCTGTGTTACGATGGTACCCATGTAACCCATATTGCGACGGTCGCCAAGCGGCAGATCATCGCCGGATAACTGTGCTGTTTGTTTTTCAACGGGTTCGGATTCGCCCGTCAGCGCGGCTTCCTGAATGCGAAGGTTCACCGCCTCCAGCAGGCGCACATCCGCGGGCAGAAGATTTCCTGCTTCAATCTGGATGATGTCGCCAGGCACCAGTTCACTTGAAGAAATCTCTTTGAGTGTTCCATCGCGCAAAACCCGCACATTGGGCACCGATAATTTCTTGAGCGCCGCAATCGCCTGCTCCGCGCGGTATTCCTGAATGAAACCCAAAAAGGCATAGAGAATCACGATCGCTGAAATCGCGATCGTATTTTTCAAATCGCCCAGAACGCCTGCAACAACGGCGGCGGCAATCAGGATAAGCACCATTGTTGCGGTGATCTGCTGCCAGAAAATCTTGAGCGACGTCCGCCCGCCTTTTTCAACAAGTTCGTTTCTTCCGTGCTGCATCAAACGCACATCCGCTTCAGCTTGCGAAAGACCGGTTTCCGGCCTGGTCTGAAACTCCTCCAGAGAGGTTTCAATGGTTTGTAAATGCCAGTTCATAAGGCTCCTCGCTGTCTCAAGTGGTTAAATCGGTTGAAAATTCAAGCTCCTTATGTGGGGCTTGGTCCAATTGGTGCCTAACTTTGCATAGGTGATTGACACGATTAAGAAAATGCCGGACACATTAAGAAACTATCTGAAAATGCTGGAAGAGGCGCAATAACAAGGCGGAAGGTGATTCAAAAGCGGAGCATACACAGTAGTATGTGAGCATTTTGAATCGCCTTCCAACGCAGTTAGTGGGTCTCAGACGG
>CAYQKZ010000231.1:0-5604 GCA_964418135.1 uncultured Desulfobacterales bacterium | reverse complement strand
CCCGACCGCATCGCATCGCTGGAAGAATACCGAAACAGCGGTGGGTATGAGGCCCTGACCCTGGCCCTGAGAAAATATAGCCGTGCAGAGGTGCAGCAGCTTGCGCTGGATGCGGTACTTCTCGGACGTGGGGGCGCAGGATTTCCGGCTGGCCGAAAATGGATGACCGTGGCCGAGTCTGCCCCGTTTCCCCGCTATATGGTCTGCAATGCCGACGAAATGGAGCCTGGAACCTTCAAGGATCGCGTTCTCATCCATACAGACCCGCACCAGATCATCGAAGGGATGATCATCGTGGGATATTCGGTACTGGCTGAAAAAGGCATTGTTTTCATCCGCACCTCCTATGAAAATGCCGCCCGAATTATGGAACAGGAGATTGTCCGTGCCAAAGAAGCGGGTTTCTTGGGAAAGAACATTCTGGGCAGCGGTTTTTCAATGGAAATCGCGGTGCATCGCAGCGCCGGCCGCTATATCTGCGGCGAAAATACGGCTCAGATGCGCGCCATCGAGGGAAAACGGGCCAATCCCACACAGCCGCCGCCCTATGCCACGGAAAAAGGCATCTGGGAATTGCCGACGGTCACCCACAATGTGGAAACCCTGGCCTGTATCCCGCACATTCTGCGGCATGGCCCGGAATGGTTCAAAAGCCTTGCCGCCACCCCGACTGCGGCCGGCACCAAGCTGTACTGTGTCAGCGGCCGGGTCAACCGGCCCGGCTGTTTCGAACTGCCGATGGGCACCCGGCTGAGCGAAATCATCGAAGATCATGCCGGCGGGATGCTGGGCGGTTATCAGTTCAAAGCCTGCCTTCCGGGAGGCGCCTCGACGCGTTTTCTGCCGAAATCCTTCTATGATATCGAAATGGATTTCGATGCCATGAAACAGGCCGGCCATCGGCTGGGAACTGGATCGATCATCGTGTTCGATCATAAAACCTGTCTGGTCGCGGCAACACTGAACATGATCGAATTCTTTGCACGGGAGTCCTGCGGCTGGTGTACTCCCTGCCGGGAAGGTCTGCCGTATATCCGGGAAATCCTGAGTCGCATTGAATCCGGAGAAGGCTGCAATGACGATATCCCCCAACTGCGGCGGATGTGCAGATACTTGTGTAATACCTACTGCGCCCTGGCGCCGGGGGCGGTGTCTCCGGTGGAAAGTCTGTTGACCTATTTCGAAGACGACGTGCAGGAACACATCCGCCAACGGCGGTGTCCCTTCAAATGAAAGAACCGCCATGCCGAAACTGATGATCGATGATCGAAAAATCGAGGTGGCTCCGGGCATCAAGGTGATTGCCGCGGCCGAGCAGGCAGGCATCGTGATTCCGCGATTCTGTTATCATCCGGCACTCGGATCGGTTGGGGCCTGCAGGCTCTGTGCCGTCAAATTTCTGGACGGTCCGGTGCACGGGCTTCAGATGAGCTGCATGGTCGAGGCCAAAGACGGCATGGTGATATCCAGCACGGATGACGAGGCGGTCGATTTCAGACGGTTTGTCATTGAACTGCTGATGCTCAATCACCCGCACGACTGCCCGGTCTGCGATGAAGGCGGCTATTGTCTGTTGCAGGACGAAACGATATCCGGCGGTCACGCCATGCGCCGATTCATGGGAAAAAAGCGCACCCATCGGGATCAGTACATAGGCGAGCTGGTGCAGCACGAAATGAACCGCTGCATTCAATGTTATCGGTGCCGGCGCTTTTATCAGGATTACTGCGGATACCGGGATTTCGGGGTCATGGGGTCCGCCTCCCGCGTTTATTTTGGCAGATATGCCGACGGTACTCTGGAAAATCCGTTTTCCGGCAACCTCATCGACATCTGCCCCACCGGTGTGCTGACGGATAAGCCGGCCCGTTTCAAAGGCCGTCGGTGGGATTTCCAACGGGCACCGTCCATCTGCATCCACTGTTCGCTGGGATGCAGCATCACCGTCAATGCCCGCTATCGGGAATTGGTGCGGGTGGAAGCCCGCCATAACGCAGATATCAACGGCCATTTCATCTGCGACCGCGGCCGCTATGGTTTTGCCTTTGCCAATCATCCGGACAGGCCCCGGCAGGCGCGCATAAACGGTCGTGACACATCTTATGAAGAGGCGATCCAGACCACGACCCAACGATTGTCTGAGATTGCCCGCACGCTGGGGCCCGATTCGATTGCCTGCCTGTCTTCAAGCCGGGCAGGCGTCGAAACACAGATGTCTCTCAAGTTTCTGACCCAGTCTCAGGGATGGCGGCAACCCGGCTGTTTTGTCGATCGGTCAGAGCAGAACAGCGTGACCGCTGCCGTCGGCAGGCTTACCCCGGAGCGGGTCGTTTCGCTGAGCGAGATAGAAAAAGCCGATCTCATTCTGGTGATAGGCGTCGATCCGATCCTGGAAGCCCCCATGCTGGCACTGGCCATGCGTCAAGCCCAGCGGGCCGGCGCCGGGATCATCGTCCTGAACCCACAGCCTGTTTCTGTGCCATTTGCATATGATCACCGGCCCATCTCCCCAGATGATCTATGTTCGACACTTCAGAAATGGACGCGCTCCATTTCGTCGCAAGCCCGCACCGAATCCCATTTTGTCGAGAAGCATGAAGAATACAGAGGGCCAGAAACCCCTTCTGCCCCCTGCCCCCTGCCCCCTATTGACTCTCTTTTACAAAACAGCCGAAGACCGATAATCGTCTGCGGCACGGATATCGTCGGAACGGCCGTCATTCATGCAGCCGCCGATCTGGCCAGAGACATTCGCTCCGACTGCCGATTCCCCGGTCTATTTTATGTGCTGCCCGGCCCCAATGCGTTCGGAGCCACCCTGGCATCCGCAGGCGGCAGCCCTTTGATTGAAATACTTTCTGAAGTGGAAGATGGAAACATCAAGGCCCTGATTCTGGCGGAAACCGATCCGATATTTCAATTTCCGGATCAGGAACGGGTCAAAAACGCAGTGAAACAACTCGACCTTCTGGTTGTGCTGGATTATGTACCGTCTCGATCGGTCGGATTTGCCGGGCAGTCTCTTGCGGAAATGGTCTCCCCTGCCCCGCTCCATGTCGTGATTCCCACGCTGACGCATTTTGAAACTCATGCTGCTTTCATCAATCAGGAAGGTCGGTTGCAGCAGACAACGCCGGTTCATGTCAACGGTCTGCCCATGTCTCAACTGACCGGCGGAAAACATCCGCCGCGAAAATTCCGCCGCGATGTGCCGGGCGCAGGCGCCAGAGCTGCCTGGCAGGTTCTGTCGGAACTGGAAGCCGTTCTCTCATCAACACCTGCCGGTGTCATCACAGTTGCCGACATCTGGTCCCGGATCGGTCAGGCATGGAAGATTCCTGTTAAAAAACGTACAGAGATTCCGGACAATCTGCGTATGTTATCGACAGATGTGCAGGCTCGACCGTCTGAACCGATGACAGAATATTCTTCCGATACATACGATACGAATCGGCATGGACATCTTCCTGCCGATGAACTTTCCGGATATTCGCCGATTGTCACTCGCATGAGATCCGCCGCTTTGTCTTCCCGAAACAGACCGGAGGATTGATATCGAGTAACCGTTCATCTCCTCCCCCCAGAGCGAGGGGAGGTCGGGAGAGGGGAAATACCGTTATGATCTCAACATGCCGCACGAAGGGATGATTGAATGCTGACCCAGTGGATCATGGGATTTATTTTGTTGATCGTCAAACTTGGCGTATGCCTGCTGGCCCTGCTGCTCGGTGCGGCCTATCTGGTGCTGGCGGAACGAAAACTTCTGGCCCGCATGCAGATCCGCCTCGGCCCCAACCGGGCCGGTCCCTTCGGACTACTGCAGCCGATTGCCGACCTGATCAAGATGATGACCAAGGAAGATTTCATTCCGAGTGGTGCGGATCGCGTGATTTTTCGCTATGCGCCGGCGGTTGCGGCTGCCACGGCCATGCTCATTTTTGCGGTGGTTCCGTTTGGAGACCACCTGGTACTATGGGGAAACCGGATTCCGCTGGTTATAACGGATTTGAATGTCGGACTGCTGGCGGTTCTCGGACTTTCCTCTTTGGGCGTTTACGGCGTGGCCCTGGGCGGCTGGGCGTCCTATTCCAAATACAGCCTGCTGGGTGCTATCCGGGGCGTTTCCCAGATGATCAGCTATGAATTATCCCTGGGACTGTCTCTGGTTCCGATCGTCATGATGGCCGGCTCTTTCAGCCTGGTGGATATCGTGGCCGCCCAAACAAAGTATCCTTTCATTTTTGTACAGCCGATTTCTTTTATCATTTTTTTTATCAGCGCCATGGCGGAAATCAAACGCATCCCTTTTGATATGCCGGAAGCTGAAAACGAGCTGATCGCCGGCTATCACACGGAATACAGCGGCCTGAGATTCGGATTGTTTTTTTTAGGTGAATATGTCACGTTGGTCACACTGGGAGCGTTGACTGCCGTGTTTTTTCTCGGCGGCTGGCATGGCCCGTTTCTTCCGGGAGTCATCTGGCTGCTCATCAAGATCGCCGCCATTGCCTTCGGCATGATCTGGGTACGTGGCACGCTGCCGCGATTTCGCTCCGATCAGTTGATGGATTTGGGCTGGAAGTTTCTGACGCCTCTGGCGCTGGTCAATATCGTTATCACCGGCGCAGTTCTGCTGATGGTTGTTTCTGAATAGATATCTTTATGAAAATTCAATACATTTCTGATGACATTCTATGATGCTATAATACATAACTATAAAATACCAATCTGGGAAAATGGTCTTATCAAATATGAAGTCCCCGAAACAGTCTTGGAGCAGGGTGACCTCGGGAGCCATTACAACGGAGACTCTTTTGGGCGGCAGGGAGAAAATCAGACATCGGCATGAGATTGCAGTCTTCACGTTATCAAACGATAGTTGAAGGTGCGTATGGAATCCTGACCGGATTTGCCACGACGATCCGGCATTTGTTCCGAAAGCCCATCACCGAACCGTATCCGGAATTCAAGCGCCGACTGCCGGAGCGCACGCGGGCGACGATCATCCTGACACGTGATCCGGATGGAGAAGAGCGCTGTGTGGCCTGCTATCTGTGTTCCGGGGTCTGTCCGGTCAACTGTATTTCGATGCAGTCGGCCGAGCGATCCGACGGACGGCGCCATGCCGCGTGGTTTCGCATCAATTTTGCCCGCTGCATTTTTTGCGGATTCTGCGAAGAGGCCTGCCCGACCCTGGCCATCCAGTTAACACCGCATTTTGAAACCTGCCAGCCGGATATTCTCAACCTCCTGTATGAAAAAGAAGATCTGCTGGTCAACCACGGCGGAAAAAACAACGCGTACAATTTTTACCGGCACGCGGGTGTGGCTATGGGGATCGACAAGGGAGACCATCTCGGGGAAGACCGTCCGGTGGATATCCGGAGTTTGATGCCTTAACAATCAGAGGACGGATATCAGGGAACAGAGGTAATCGTTCACCTCCTCCCCCAGCGGGGGGAGGTCGGGAGGGGGGAAATAGGGCTTTCGATGACCATACTCAACCTCATTTTTTACATGTCTGCGGCCGTTGTGCTGTGTGCAACGGCTCTGGCCATCACCCGGCAAAACGTGGTTCATGCCGTGTGCTATCTGGTGATTTCC
>CAYQKZ010000230.1:0-5618 GCA_964418135.1 uncultured Desulfobacterales bacterium | reverse complement strand
TGGCAAGTTATGTGCTTTCCCGAACGCTCATCCCGACCCTGGTGATGTGGTTTTACCCCGCAAGCAAAGATGATCCGCCGACAGACACCCGAAAAACGGCCCTGTGGCTGCACCCGTTTTCAGGAATGCAACGGATGTTCGAGCGCGGTTTCGACCGTTTTCGGCATGGCTATGGGAACCTGCTGCACGCCGTGCTGGTGCATCGCATCCTCTTTATCGTGCTTTTTCTGGCTTTTTGTGCAGGTACCGGATTACTGCTTCCGCAGTTGGGACAGAATTTTTTCCCGTCTGTGGATGCGGGGCAGTTCCGGCTTCATGTCCGCGCCCCCGGCGGAACACGCATCGAGGAAACCACCCGGCTCGTGGACCGCATCGAAGCCGTGATCCGGGAGGTGGTTTCCAGCCGGGATCTTGCCGGCGTTCTGGATAACATCGGCATTCCCAGCGGCGGCATTCCCCTGACCTATCTCGATAATGGCGTAACGGGAACCGGCGATGCCGACATCCTTGTGTCTCTCAACCGGGATCACCGGCCGACAGATGATTATGTCCGCCGGTTGCGCACCCGTCTGGGGCGTGAATTTCCCGGATCGACATTTTATTTTCTGCCGGCCGATATCGTCAACCAGACCATCAATTTCGGTTTGCCGGCCCCGATCGATATTCAGATTATGGGCCGGAACATTGAAAAATCGCGGCAAATTGCAACAAAACTGGCGGATGCCATTCGCAATGTTCCGGGTGCAGTGGATGTCAGAATTCAGCAGCCGGCCAATCAGCCCGAACTGCACGTTGCCATCGATCGCACCAAGGCATCGCAGATCGGACTGACCGAGCGGGATGTGGCCGGATCGGTATTGCTGAATCTTTCCGGCAGCAGTCAGACTCAGCCCAATTACTGGCTGAATCCCCAGAACGGTATTCAATATCTGGTCAATGTCCGGGTTCCGGAACACGCCATGGACTCGCTCTCCGCCTTGAACGCCATGCCGCTGAACGCCGGAAAGCCCGGCAGCGCCAGCCCCCAGATTCTGGCCAATGTCGCCTCTGTGGCGCGAAAGACCGGCTCCCCCATTTATTCCCACTACAACGTCATGCCGGTGATCGATATTTTTGCCGGCATTGGCGGCCGCGATCTGGGCGGGGTTCTCAAAGACATCCGCCCCCTGATCGCAGCAGCGGAAAAAGAATTACCCAAAGGTGCCGCTATCGTTCTGCGGGGTCAGGCGGACACCATGCAATCCAGCTTTATGGGTCTTGGCATCGGACTGGGTCTGGCAGTGGCCTTCATTTATCTGCTTCTGGTCGTCAATTTTCAGAGCTGGCTCGACCCCTTCATCATCATCACAGCATTGCCCGGTGCTCTGGCAGGAGTGATCTGGGGTCTTTATCTGACATTGACGACATTGAGTGTTCCAGCCCTGATGGGGGCTATCATGAGCCTGGGGGTGGCAACCGCCAATTCCGTTCTGGTCATATCGTTTGCCCGCACCCATGTAACGGAAGGGAATGATCCGCTGACATCGGCATGGGAAGCCGGTGTCGGACGTCTGCGGCCGGTTCTCATGACAGCACTGGCCATGATCATCGGCATGCTGCCCATGGCGCTGGCCATCGGCGAAGGCGGCGAGCAGAATGCGCCGCTGGGTCGCGCGGTGATCGGGGGACTGATGCTGGCGACCTTTGCAACGCTTTTTTTCGTGCCGGCGGTATTCAGCTTGTTTCACAAACGGGCGTCCCAAAATATACGATCCGATGAACGCGGTCTCATCGAAACCAAAGATTGATGACAAGGTATGGCATAGATAAGGCGAGGTTATGAATTCGAAACAAACAGACGCTTTTTTACAAAATCCTGAATCCGCGGCAAAGCATCATCGATCTTTGGTCCAGTTTCTGGCGTCGATACTGATTGCGGTCGTACTGATCGGCACGGGTGTGATCGCCGGACTGATTCCCCGGTGGCGCCAACAAAGCGAGTTGAATGCCGAAACCCGGGAGCTGTCTGTTCCCACGGTTACGGTGGTTTTGCCCAAACCGGGTAAGAGTATGTTGCAAACGGCCCTGCCGGCGGAAATCAAGCCCTGGGTGGAGGCGCCGATCTATGCCCGCATCAGCGGTTACCTGAAGCAGCGATTTGTGGACATCGGCGATTCCGTGGAAGCCGGCCGGTTGCTTGCCACGATCGATACTCCGGAGCAGTTTCAGGAACTGGAACGGGCCCGCGGCCAGCTCGATCAGGCCGAAGCCGCTCTGGGAATTTCCAGAATCACGGCCGTCCGCTGGGCCGAACTGCTGAAAACCGCCAGTGTCAGCGAACAGGATGCTGCTGAAAAACAGGCAGACTTCAAGCTGAAAACCGCCCTGAGCGCTTCGGCCAGAGCTGAAGTGCGACGGCTGGAAAAAATTCAGGAATTTACGAAGGTGACCGCACCGTTTTCCGGCATCATCACGGTTCGAAATATCGATGCAGGAGATCTGATCGTTGCCGCCGGCAGCCGGGAAATCTTTCACCTGGCGCAAACCCGGAAGCTTCGCGTTTTCGTTCAGGTTCCCCAGGAAATGGCCCGAAGTATCGCCATGGGTCAGTCTGCGGAAATGACGATACCGGGGCTGCCCGGACGACAATTTGCGGCCAGGGTGATCCGCACTGCGGGTGTTATCACCGCAGATTCCAGAACACTGCCGGTAGAGCTGGAGGCAGACAACGCAAAAGGGGAAATTCTGGCTGGAAGCTATGCCCAGGTACGCTTCACCGATGTTAAAATGAAGGCTTCCCTGACACTTCCAGCCAACACGGTGCTGTTCCGGCCCGAAGGCACTCGGATCGGCGTTGTGGCCGACGACGGAAAGGTCAGCCTGCGGAGTGTTTCTCTGGGACGCGATTTCGGGCAGGTCATCGAAATCATCACCGGTGTCGGCCCGAAGGATCGCGTCATCGTCAACCCCTCTGATTCACTGGCAGACGGAATGATGGTTGGCGTTCACGCGACGCCGGAGGCGGAGAAAAAACCATGAACCGATTCCGTTATTCCGATCATTTCCGAAGGATGGCAATAATCCTTGTTTCGGCCCTGGCATTGATGCTGTTTTCAGGCTGCACGGTCGGGCCCGATTATCGGCGTCCCGAAGCAGGCCATATTCCAGAAGCCTATGTCGGTCCCGGAAAGGACTGGAAAATCGCCGCCCCCCGTGCGCACGTTCCCAAAGACAACTGGTGGGAAATTTACGAGGATGCGGAACTCAACCAACTGGTCGCCGAAGCCATGACAGCCAATCAGGATTTGAAGATGGCTGTCGCCCGTTTTGCACAGGCCAGGGCTGTTGCCAATGTGGCGGAATCCGCACTTTTTCCCCGCCTGGGGTTTTCAGCGGTTCAGGTGGATCAGCGGGATTCCAAGCACCGGCCGGTCGGCGGCAAGCCCGATCAGACCTATGATACCCTTACCGTGCCGTTTGATTTCAGCTATGAAATCGATATCTGGGGACGGGTCAAGCGATCGGTTGAAGCCGCCACAGCCCAGGCCCAGGCCAGTGCAGACGATGTTGAATCCATCAAACTTTCCCTGCAGGCCGAAGTGGCTGCCAATTATATCATGCTGCGCACGCTGGATGCCGATAAGGCCCTGCTGCTTTTCAGTATCGACGTGTATCGCAAATCGCTTGAACTGGTTCGAAACCGACGGGCCGGCGGCATGGTTTCCGATCTGGATGTGGCGCAGGCCGAGACGGTTCTGAAAAATGCTCTGGCACAGGTACCCGACATTGCCGTTCAGCGTATCAAATATCAGAACGCGCTGGCAGTGCTGACCGGCAAAACCGCATCCCTGTTTCAGATTCCGGAGCGGCCCCTGTATCTGACACCGATGGTCATCCCGGCCGACGTACCGTCCGAGCTGCTCGAACGCCGGCCGGATATCGCCGCCGCCGAACGCCGCATGGCTGCGGCAAACGCCAATATCGGTGTGGCGACTGCAGCATTTTTCCCGACCGTCAAATTGAGCGGCATGGCCGGTTTTCAAAGTGGCGGGTTGGACATGCTCTTTGACTGGCCCAGCAATTTCTGGGCGGTTGGCCCATCCCTGACCGTTCCGCTGTTCCAGGGCGGTCAACTGAATGCAACGCTTGCACAGACACAGGCGGTTTACGAAGAAACCGTGGCCAAATATCGCCAGACGGTCCTCACGGCTTTTGCAGAAGTGGAAAACAATCTTTCTGCCGAGCAGCTTCTGGCCGATGAATATCAGAAAGTACAGGATGCCTTGCAGTCGGTGCGCCGGCAATTGGAAATTGCCGACAACCGATACCGCGCCGGCCTTGCAACCTATCTGGAGGTAGCCGCCGCACAGAATGCGGCCCTGGGTATCGAACGCACCGGCGTCCGGCTTCGGGGCTTGCAACAGGTATCGGTTGCGGCTCTGATCAAATCGCTCGGAGGCGGGTGGCACTGTTTCAGTTCAATGCGAAATGAATTTTCTGAAAGTCTAAATTGAAGGAACCGCAGGCATTACATGCCAAAGAATGCGAGACCGTATTTTATTCCGGTAAAAATAATGATCCCGGCAAGCATCCATTTGATGGCGCGAGCAGGTACAAATTTCTGGCAGCGCGCTCCCAGATACATGCCTGCCATTCCGCCGATGCCAAACAGAATGCCGAGCAGCCAATCCGGCGCTATGGACAGGTTGGGATAAAATGGGGCGATGGCCTGGTAGAAAGTAACTCCGGCCACTGAGGTGATAAACGTTCCCATCAGCGAAGCGCCGGCAATGGTATAAACCGGCAGTCCAAAAAACGTGACAAAAAACGGAGCGATAATGGCCCCACCGCCAATACCGTAGATGCCTCCCACAATCCCCACGATGAAACTGAGGGCGAAGATGCCCCAGAAAGACACATCGAACGATTCGCCATAAAAGGTGTATCCCAACCGCCTCATGTTGAAATGGATGCCGGTGATGGGTGAAAAGGTTTCCGGGTTCGACGGATCATTTTGACTGCGATAATTGCGCACCAGCTCTTGAAATCGCTTTTCGCTGGCTGCTTTGTCTGCAGTGCCTGCATTTTTCTTCGTCAGGTCCAGAATCATCCGGATTCCGATATACAGGAGGACGCTTGCAGCGAACACCTTGAAATTTCTGGCATCCGGTAGGTAGGCGACCCGCACGATCGCGCCGATGAGAACACCCGGCAGCGTACCGATCACAACGACCCAGGTCAGGGGCCAGACCATGCGGCCTTCCTTAAAGTAACGATACACACCGCTTGGAATCGCCACAATGTTGAAGAGTTGATTGGTAGCACTGACAGAGGGATTGACATACCCAAGAAATGACATCTGAAACGGAAGCAGGAGAAAAGCTCCGGACACGCCGCCCATGGATGTAAAAAAGGAGATTGTAAAAGCGACCAGGGGGGGTATCCAGATGGAAACTTCAATTCCGGCAGTTTGAAAAAACATGACAGGATCTCCTTTGTGAAAAGTTGCCAGGCTTTGATAAACACGATTATAATATATATCGTGTTTATCATTAGCAGCAAATTATATGCGCTGTCAAGAACGTTTCGGATCCTTTCCCGGAATCGGCAACTATTCTTAATAACAAGGGGATTTGCAT
>CAYQKZ010000229.1:0-5656 GCA_964418135.1 uncultured Desulfobacterales bacterium | reverse complement strand
CGAGATCCGGGACAAGGAAACCGCGGATATCGCCGTGCAATCCGCGCTGACCGGCCACCTGGTGTTCTCGACGCTGCACACCAACGATGCGGCCGGAGCCATTACCCGACTGGTGGATATCGGAGTGGAGCCGTTTCTGATCTCATCATCGGTGATTGCCGTGGCTGCCCAGCGGCTGATCCGGGTTCTGTGCGATCAGTGCAAGACGCCTTATGTTCCTACGGAAACGGTATTGAACAGCATGGGGGTGACGCGGGATTCCCTCGACGGCCCGGTTTATCAGGCAACGGGATGTCCGGCCTGTTTTCATACCGGATACCGGGGCAGAACCTGCATCTTCGAGATCATGGTGATGGACAGCGGGCTGAAAAACCTGATCCTCAAATCCTATGATTCCGGCCGGATCAAACAGGAAGCGCTCAGAAAGCGGATGGTTACATTGGCGGAGGATGGTGTCTCCAAGGTGTTGGGCGGGATCACCACGTTCGAAGAAGTTCTGCGGGTGACTCAGAGCATTGCCTGACATGTCATCCGGCTAATCGTTCACCTCCTCCAGCGGGAGAAGATCGAGACGGGTAATACAGGGCGCAGGAACAATGATCCATATCATGAAAAAGCGGCTGATTTTGTTGGTGATCTGCGGATTTCTCATGTCGGCGGTTTCTGCATCGGCTCAGGATGCCGGTCTGCCCGAAAAGGAATTTCAAGCGGAATCATCGATATTTTTATCTCCGATTTCGTTTTATCAGAAAATCATTTCTCCGGCGGTCGGCAACCGGTGCCGAATGCACCCATCCTGTTCGGCTTACAGCAGGGAAGCCTTTCAGGAGCATGGCTTTTTTCTTGGCTGGTTCATGACCTGCGACCGCCTGATGCGTTGCGGACGGGATGAAATCGACGCATCCCCCCCGGTGTGGACCCCCGAAGGCCGTCTGACATCCGATCCGCTTTCCGCAAACGATGCCTGGATGAAACAAGGGCATTCAGAAAAATGATTTCGCTTCCATTATCGGTCTGAGATTTACGGGCGTGTTTTTTCCTGCATGCTGATTTCTCTGCACACCGCTTTGTCACTGCACGGGAAAATTGAACCAGGTGTCGGGAAAGGGCTCGTCGATGAGCTTGAAGTGCCACCATTCCTTGTCGTATGGCTCGAATCCGTATTTTTTCATCAATACTTGCAGGAGCATGCGGTGACTGCGCTGGGCTGCAGCCATACGGGGGTTGTCCGGCCAGGATTCGGGCCCGAAAAAATCGAACCCGCTTCCCATATCCAGTTCGGTTTCCAGATCCGGCGGCACTCCCTGTGATATGATGGTCAGATCTACTGCACTGCCCCGGCTGTGGCCGGATTTTTCGGCGATATAACCATCCCGGAACAGATTCCGCTTATCTATCTGGGGATAATAAACCGATTTCATGCGGGTGTCGCCGACATCCTTCGCCCATTCCACGAAATGATCCACCGCCTGCTGCGGGCGATAGGCATCGAAGATTTTAAGCCCCAGACCGAAGGGGTTGAGTTCTTCCTGAACCTTTTTCAATGCAATGGCTGTCTCCCGAGTCATGATGCACCGGGGGCCGAGATAGCCCCGGACCGGCTGCCCCAGAAAATTCCCGGATGTGCCGTATCGCAGCTCGACGCGAATGTCTGGTGCAATATCGGATAGGTACACAAAACCGGCCGGCAGGTGGGATTCGGCGGCGAAGGTTCCCGATACCCACAGAAACAGCAATATCCATACACTCATCATTGACGGCGCAATTGAACGTTTCATGGAAATATCCTCATTTTTCACGACAGCTTAGAAAATTGAGTGCTTTCATGGTCATGACCACATCCCGATGCTGATTCAGCACCTGAATGTCCGAGCGGACAATTCCCCGATCCGGTTTGGAGCGGGAGCGATTGGCCTCGATGACCGTTACACGAAGTGTCAGCTCGTCACCGGGAAATACGGGTTTGAGCCATCGCAATTCATCCACGCCCGGGGAGCCGAGGCTTGCCACATGAGAAAGGTAGTGATCGACAAAAAGCCGCATCATCAGGGCCGCCGTATGCCAGCCGCTGGCGATCATGCCGCCGTAGATCGACTGCCTGCCCGCTTCCGGGTCTGTATGAAACGGCTGCGGATCGAACCGTTTCGCAAAAGAAATCACCTCGTCCGCTTCCACGGTGATGGTGCCGAATTCGTGACTTTGTCCGGGAATGTAATCCTCGAAATACCGTTGATCGATTGCAGTGATGAAACTGTCGGTGGTCATTGGGCTCCTTGTTCTGGTTTAATTAAAATTTCCAAGTCTTCAATTAGTATGATATTCTTACCATATTGCTGCTAATAAGGCAATTTGGAGTGGATGGTTTATCCATTTATGCCCGTTCGCAGTATACTTCATAAGAACCTCTAAACAGCGTTACATGATGGCACGATAATGTTTCCATACCGTTGCGGCATGTCAGCATCCGGTCTTGTTTTTTTTATCTCCCTCGTTGTCGTGGGATATGCCCATACTGCCGATCAGGTCATTCTGGATGCAGAGATGCAGTTCGGGTATGCGCAAACCTGTTTTACCCGTGGGGATTATGACACCGCCATTGTGGAATTCAAACGATTCATTCATTTTTTTCCAGAGGACGTGCGGATCGAAAACGCCATGTTTGCCGTTGCCATGTCCGAATATCACCGGGAACATTTTCAGGAAGCCATTATGGCTTTCTCCGAAACCGAAAACCGGTTTGCGGATACGCCCTTGTCCATCCGGTCGGCATTCATGATTTCAAGGTGTTATCTTGGGTTGACGGATACAGGGAATGCTCTCATCACCTTGAACAACTTGCTGATGAAGACCGATGATGTCGATGTCCGGGACGAAGCCTGGCATGCACTGGGCTGGATTTATGTCGAGCGTGGTGAATTTGAAAAGGCAACATCATGTTTTCAGAGAATCAGTCTGAAAAATCAATCCGTGTATGGAACGGAAATGCTCACCAGAGAACTGGAAAAGAATGTCCTGGTTCCCCGAAAAAATCCCCGGTTATCTGGCTTGTTATCCATTGTGCCGGGAGGCGGGTATTTGTATTGTGAGCGCTATCAAGATGCGCTGGTGGCGTTTCTGCTGAACGGGGCCCTGATTGCGGCATCCTGGGAAGCTTTCGATCAGGGAAATCCGGCACTTGGAGGTGTTATTGCCGCGGTGGAGTTCGGCTTTTATGCGGGAAACATCTACGGCGGAATTGCCGGCGCCCATAAATACAACAATCAAAAGACACTCGATTTTATCGAAACATTGAAAGAAAAGGCCCGTATCGGCATTGCTGGCACACAAGGCGGCCTTCAGTTTTCTGTACAGATTCCATTCTGAAAAAAACATTTGGCGTGTTATCTAACAAAACCCACCTTCGGGCGAATAGCGTTTGCAATCCGAATATCGCCTCCGATAAGAGAAATATCCTGTGCTTCAGAAACTTCCAGAATAGCGCCGTTGAGGACGATATCTGCTTTGGCTTATAACCCGAAGGCCGAGGGTGCCGTGACTGTCAGTTTGCTGGTCTGGGACGGGTTTGTGTAAAATACGTCGCCGTCTGAAATCTGGAGATAATCCGCCGTGCTTGCGTGGAAGGAACCTTTGACATCCAGGGATGCACCCTGGCCGAAGAGGATACCGAACGGGTTCAGCATCAATTATGGCTGCTTCGGCCGGTCCAAAGTTTCATGCTGCATGATACGACTATATCATAACGAAAATCCAGTTTTATCTTGACAACAGAGGGCGCCCTCAATTACTGCATGACGGATATGATTATCCCGCCGTGCCGCAGCAGAAGAAGAATTCATTTCCATCACATTTTTTGGGCGAAAAGGAGAATTTCTATGCGTATTCGTATGATAGCAATCATCATTGCCGTTTGTCTGACCGGTTTTACCGGCACGGCGCTTGCCGAAACACAGATCAACATTGCCATCGTCACGAATCCGGAACTGGTGCATACCCGTGCGGCCAACTGGTTCAAAGAAGAAATCAACAAGGTCATCCCCGGAAAATACGATGTCATTGTTCATCACTCGGCAGCACTCGGCAGCGAAACCCAGGCCCTGCAACAGATACAGGTCGGCACCACCCAGATGTCCGTCTGCACCACCGGCCCCATCGAGGCGTTCGTTCCCGAAATCAAGGCTCTGGAGATGCCCTTTCTATTTCCGACCTACGAATCTGCGGATATGGTTCTCGATGGACCGATCGGGCAGGACCTTGGCAAACGGTTCGAAAAAGCCGGGTTTATGCCCCTTCATTTCCTGGATAACGGCTTTCGAAATGTCACCAATTCCAAGCGCCCCATCAAAACCCCGGAAGATGCCAAAGGGCTGAAAATCCGAACCATGGAAGCTCCCACGCATCTGGCCATCTGGCGGGCCATCGGCGCCAATCCCACCCCCATGGCATGGCCCGTTTTCACGGCTTTGCAGCAGGGGGTGATCGACGGCCAGGAAAATCCCATCTCCGTAATTCACGGCTCCAAGCTGGTTGAAGCCGGCCAGAAATACCTTTCTCTGACCCGCCATGTATATTCGGCCCTGGTTTTTGTGTCGAACAAATCTTTCATGGACAATCTGCCTGCTGCTGATCGAAAGATCATTCTGGATGCGGCCCGGACGGCCTCTTTGAAAGGCCGTGCCTATATCCGAGACAACGAGGCCAAACAAATAGCCGAACTCAGGGATGCCGGCATGCAGATCGAAGAAAATCCCGATATCCAGGCGTTCCGGAAGGCGACCGCACCGGTTGTGGATGCAACGACCGGAGACTCCCGGAAAATCATCGAAGAAATCCGTAACGTGGTCAAATAGCGCACATCCCCTGACACCCCGGAGAGAAGACCGGTGAACATGACATCACTGCTGCAACAGACAAGCCAATGGATCAATGCCATGGTCGAGAAAATGCTTCTGGTGATCGGCACAGCCATCTGCCTCATCCTCTTTGCCCAGGTGCTGTCCCGATATATCGGTGCCTCTCTGGGCTGGTCGGAAGAAGTCAGCCGTCATCTGCTGGTGGCCATCACGTTTCTCGGCGGTACGGCCGCCTATAAACGGATGCGTTTTATCGGACTCAAAGGGGTTGGACACAGTGTCGGCCCATCCGTTCAGAAAGTCATCGTTGTGGTGCTGCAGGTGGCAACCCTTGCCTGCTTCTGCGCCCTTGGCTGGTTCGGCACTGTCTATACGATCAAGGCATGGCAGCACACGACGGCTTCCTTGCAGATTCCCATGTCGATCCCATTTGCGGTCATCCCGATATCGTCCATGGTGTTCATTGTACATGTCCTGGCGGATCTGACAACGACTTTCGAACGGAAAACGCCATGACGGTCATGGTGCTGTTTGCACTGCTGTTTCTGCTGATCGCTCTAGGGCTCCCCATTGCCTTGTCCATCGGTCTTCCGGCCATCGGACTCATGCTGACGCCGGGGGTGTTTCCGGCAGGGGTTCAGATCTCGGCACTGGGCCAAACCATCGTTCAACTGCTTTTTGCCGGTGTGGATTCGTTCGATCTGCTGGCCGTGCCACTTTTCATGCTGGCCGGTTCGATCATGGAAACCGGAGGGATTTCCCGGCAGCTCATCGATTTTTCAGACAGCCTGGTGGGATGGGTCCCT
>CAYQKZ010000228.1:249-5656 GCA_964418135.1 uncultured Desulfobacterales bacterium | reverse complement strand
ATCCATTTACAGATATTGCTCGAGCCTTCCACCATGGCATAGGTTGGCGCATCCCGATAGAACCGGGCCACCGGATATTCCGTGGAATACCCGTATGCTCCCAGAATCCGCATGGCGTATGTGGCGCACTTGGTGGCCACTTCACCGGCAAAATATTTGGCCTGGGCCACTTCAAGGCCGTTGTTCAGATTGCCCTGATCTTTGGACCAGGCTGCCTTGTAGACCAGTAGCCGGGCGGCCTCGATTTCGGTTGACATCTGGGCGATCATGTCCTGATTCATCTGGAATTCGCCGATGGGCTTTCCGAACTGCTTGCGCTGGTTGCAGTATTTGATGGCTGTATCCAGACAGGCCTGGGCCAGCCCCACACCGCCGGCAGCCGCAGACAGACGCGTCTGATTGAGGGAGCTGAACACGATCTTGGCGCCGTCTCCGGGTTTTCCCAGAATGTTTTCCTTGGGAACTTTGGTGTCGGTCAAAAAGATTTCGCCGGTGGGTGAGGAATGGGAGCCCATTTTTTCGAGCTTGCTGGTTTTGATGCCGTTGAAATTCTTCATCTCGACCACAAAGGCCGACAGCCCTCTGGAACCCTGGGATTTATCGGTATAGGCGTAATAAATGATGACATCGGCTACATTGGCGTTGGATATCCAGGTTTTGGAGCCATTCAGCAGCCAGTGATCGCCCTTGTCTTCGGCCGTGGATACCATGGCCATGACATCGGAGCCGGCATCCGGTTCGGTGATGCCGAATCCGCCGACAAAGTCTGCACTGACCAGATTGGGAACGTATTTTTTCTTGACATCTTCTGTTCCGTATTTATAAATCGTGTAGGCGCATCCCAGAGTCTGCATGTTGATCTGTACCCTCAGGGAACTCGAAGCCCGTGCGATTTCCTCGGTGACGATCATGGCGGCCATCCAGCCCATGTCGTCGCCGCCGTATTCTTCGGGAATGACGGTACCGAAAAAGCCCAGCTCTCCCATGGGTTTGACAGCTTCCTTGTAGGGGAAATAATGGTTTTCGTCCCATTCATTGGCAAAGGGTGCGATTTTTTTGGTGGCGAATTCCCGGACGGATTTTCTCAGCATTTCCATGTCTTTGGATAAAGCGAACTGCATGAACCTTCTCCTTTTCAAAACAAAGTCAACGTAATTGATTTATAATTGTATGAACATTCGGAAAAATAATTTCGCTGCGTTATCGGTCGGAGATATACTACAGTATTAACTCCTCCCTGCTGCCTTGCGAAATGAATTTTCTGAAAGCCTAGCGTGCCCGACGGCAGATCATTCGGAACCGTCATGTCAATATTTTCTGCACTGTCGTGCAAAAAGCAAAATCTGGGCCATTGTGAAGAGATGTCCCTCGATCATGCATTAATCAGGTGATTTTCAACAAACAATACCGTGAAAAAAAACCGTTGATCGTTAACGGTCAGCGGTATCTAATTTGAGAAAGACAAACAAAAAGCAAACCCTCTCGATAAATGGATTGGATCGGTTGCGTGTCTGAAGAATTAGACAATCAAACAGGAAGATATCGCAGATAAAAAAGATAGATGCTCGATATTACCATGATTTTCTATTCATATGTACGGATTTACAGACATGTACACAAATCTGGACACTCAGGCTCACAGGTCTATAAGTTCTGTCTTTTCTATACTGCGAACGGGCAAAATCTTTTCAATTTCCTTATGCTCCCTCCCCCAGCGGGGGAGGGTTGGGGTGGGCTGATGAAAATTGCCATATATTTTAGTGAAAAACTAATCCTATTTTTGTTCCACTGTTTGAAGAATCTCAAAGCGGTGTCAATCGATCTTCCAGTATTCAAGCAATTTCTGGAATGGTTCGGGAGTTATCTCACATGGCGAAGCAAAGGGAAAATTGTATACAATCAGCAGACAATAAACAAGAGCCACAAAAGCACCGTACATCCCGATCATAAAGGCATGATGTCTGAAACAGGGGATATCGAAGAAACAGAGAAAAATCAGATGGAGAATCGTCCCACCGATCAGCGTAATCCACATGGGAATGGTAAGATTCGGTCTGCCTCCGATGATCCGATCATGCCGAAGACTCCTGTATTCACTGACGATTTTCAGAGTTTCCTGATGCAGCGCCATTTCTCTGTTATCTTGTGGATAATAGGAAAGGATGGCGGCGTTGATATCCGTGATGAGTTTATGGGCGGTTTCATCCTGAATTCCCTGAGATTGTTTCGGCCATTCGTCATCGATGACCAACTGAACATATCGCTTGATGCGCGTATGCATTGGTAAACGAAAATGCTCAGGATAAGAGCTGAGATTTCGATAAACATTATGCAGGCAATTGGCTTCTTTACGTACGCCATCATCCACCTTGTCGTAATTCTGCCAGGTTGCAACCGCCACAAAAGCCAGAATAAGCGCATATGTCACACCTATGGCGCCCGCGAATATCTGACCGTAATCCGTCACTTCATTCAACAATAAGGATTTACAGAATCGCTTGATAAGATACAGGCAGATCAGTGAAAAAACGACAAAGAACACAATAAAAAAAATGGCAGCGGAAAACGGCGAAAAATGAGATAACAATTCATTCATGGATAGTTCTGTTCCCTGTTTTGTGGATGGGGTGTATCTGCTCGAGTTTTTCGGCAATGCCCTTGCCGGCGTCGCCGAAGTGTCCTATGTCGATCGATGATACCAGAGCGGAGGGGAAAAATCGATATTCTTCAGATGTTCGAACGTGATCTTTGTTTCAGGAAACAAAGTGGTGATTCTTGTCACCGCCCTTCCGGAAGGGTGGACGTGATTGAAAGCTGTGTTCCGTCTCAGGCCCAAATGACGAGAACGACGATTGACTGAAAATCTTGATGGATATGACGACGGGCCGAAGAATTTGGTATGGTATTGACATGATCCGATGGAATTTGTACACAATAATACAGAGAGATGTTCTTCCCGTTCAAACAACATTCCGGATATTTCATGCAACACCTCGATGTCATAAAACTATTTGTCATATTTGGAATTACCTGGTGTGTCGGGTTGATCCCGCCAATAATCATTCGGTATTTGATTTTGTCCCGCCCTATCGGAAAAGTGTACGCAATCGGAATATGCATCGTATCCTGGATAGCGATCGGCCTTGTTTTATCTGAAGCATTGGAAAGTACGATCCAGACAAACATCGCACTCCTATTGATTTCTCTTGTTTCTTACTGGATATTGAGACAGGGGGTTCCGCCCAGTCAAGAACGAGAACATAAAGCACCGACTGAGCGCAAGACACACCGGCATGACAATATCACGAGGAAACGCTTCTTACAAAAAAAACAAGAGACCGCATCGTCAGGCATGGTTGGAACGAACAAACAAACAAAAATCGCTGGGAAGACCTCTCCGTCAAAATTGAAACCTGGCGGTGATTACGAAAAAGATGCCCTCGATCAAGAATTTATGGAGTTCTGTCGCAGGGGTGACTACGACCGTGCAACAGAGGCAGCGGAGAAGCTGTATCGCATTACGGAAAAAACGGTTGGCCCCGATCATCCCGATATGGCAATGAGACTGAACACCCTGGCCGATTGCTACAAAAAAAAAGGTCGTTATGCCGATGCGGAGCCTCTCTACAGGCACGCGCTGGTGATCATGGAGAAAGTCTACGGCATGGACCATTCGAATGTAGCTGTAGGCTTGAACCATCTGGCGGATCTCTACTATGCACAAGGCCGATATACCGAGGCGGAACCGCTCTGCAATCGCTCCCTGGCGATCATGGAACAAGTCTATGGCCCGAACCATCCCGATGTGGCTACGAGCCTTGAAAACCTGTCGGCACTGTATCGGGCAGATTGTCGGGAAGCGGATGCCGTCGAACTCGAACAACGTGCGGCTGCCATTCGGTCAGACCATGCGGGATAATCTTCAGACAAAAATTATAATTGCCATGTCGTTGGGATTGAATTCGTGATGCGATTTCAAGGATGGGAAAAAATATCGCTGCCGGCCGGATCGGGCGTCGAAATCATGGCGATTGCGCCGGTGATCGTCTCGGCCAGCCGTTCCACCGATATTCCGGGATTCCATGCCGAATGGTTTATGGATTGCCTCCATCGAGGTCATGTTGTCTGGATCAATCCGTTTAACCGGCGATCGCAGATTGTTTCTTTCGAAAAGACCCGTGTCATTGTTTTCTGGACGAAAAACCCGGAACCCATCCTGCCGTATCTGGACGATATCGATCGAAAAGATATCCATTATTATTTCAATTACACCCTGAATGATTATGAAGCACAGGGGTTTGAGCCCCATGTTCCACCGATTGAAAAACGGATGGATACATTTTGCCGGCTTTCGGATCGACTGGGGAAAGAGCGGGTGATATGGCGGTTCGATCCATTGATTCTGACGGATACCCTGAGGGTGGATGAATTGCTCGAAAAGATACGGATCATCGGTGACCGGCTCCACCCATTTACCGAAAAGCTTGTTATCAGTTTTGTGGATATCGATCATTATCGGAAAGTCCGGAACAATTTACGGAACCATCATATCGATGCCCATGAATTCGATATGCAGCAGATCGCACGACTGGCTCAGGGCCTGCAATCGTTGAATCGTTCCTGGCATCTGAACATTGCAACCTGCGGAGAAGCCGTCCATCTCGAACATGATGGCATTACGCACAACCGCTGTATCGATGATGCATTGATGATCAGGCTTTTTAAAGACGATTTGCGGTTGATGTCTTTTTTCGGCTATCGGCAAGGGGATATATTCTGTGATGATGAACGGCCATATCTGAAAGACAAGGGCCAGCGAAAAGCCTGCCTCTGTATTGTCAGCAAGGATATCGGCAGGTACGATACCTGTGGACATGGGTGCATTTACTGCTATGCCAACCATTTCACCGGCAATGTATCGATTGCGTCAGAAAAGAAGTGAAATCAATGTGATATCAAAAATTGCAGGTGTCTTTACGGTTTTCGCGGAAAGATCAGGCGCCAGAGCCGCGCATAATAGTGCAGGCTGGACAGCGCCAGCGCGCCGCCGATCGTCAGATAAAGAGCGGCCAGGTATTCCTTCGGAATCGGCGAATGGCGGAGAATCGTTCCCAGTGATATCATGATGATAATGATGAAATAACTCTTCCACGCCTGAAAGGCAAAAAAACAGGCTTTTTCCGGAAAAAGGCCGATGCGGTCGATATTTTTCATCGCAATCGCGGAAAAAATGAAATGATAAGCAATCACCGCTCCGGTCATTCCCGCGGCTGCCGATAGAACCGCCCTGCGGAAAACAATGGCGCCGAGCCATCCACAGGCCATCCTGAACAATTGGATTCCAACGGTACTCCACGTTAAACCGGCTGCTGCGATAAGCCAGTATATCGGAGCCGCCGGCTTTAGT
>CAYQKZ010000228.1:0-239 GCA_964418135.1 uncultured Desulfobacterales bacterium | reverse complement strand
AGATGCAGGTGCGATGATATCGCAGGAGATGTTTTTCAATCTGTTTGGCACCCATGTTCGGCAACTGGCGGGCGTAAATGGCATTACGGATGACGATGCGGAACGGATCATTCAAATCTTTGCCGAGGCCATGAAAAACCCTTATATGGATGAACGCCATATTTATCAAAGGCTGATTGAAAACAGGGATGTCGTTGCATGAAGATATCCCAACTTAAAGTCGAGCATATCGGCTGCTA
>CAYQKZ010000227.1:0-5666 GCA_964418135.1 uncultured Desulfobacterales bacterium | reverse complement strand
ATGGCCACCCCGCTGGACAGCATGGTGCCCATGGTGCGGGTGAATTTGGCCACCGACACTTTTCGAATCAGCATACCGACAACCGGAATCGTCAGGGCGAATTTGTCCATCACAGCCCGGCCTTTGGGTGTCTTGTAAAACCGTTTGAAGGCGAAAAAGAAAATAACGATAGCCCCAAGAATATACAGAATCTTGCTTTTGACAAATTCACTCATGGTAACGACGATCTGAGTCGGCAGGGGCAGTTCCTTGCCGAAATCCGCAAACATCTGCTGAAAAACCGGAATGACGAAAACCAGAATGACGGCCAGAACGATAAATGCAATGGCCAGGGTGACAAGGGGATAAGTCATGGCGCCCTTGACCTTGGCCTTCAATTTGGCGGCCTTTTCCATGTATCCGGACAGACGCCTTAAAATCGTGTCGAGAATACCGCCGGCTTCTCCGGCAGCGATCATGTTCACGAAGAGATCGTCAAACTGCTTGGGAAATTTTTTAAGGGCATCCGCCAGGGTGGAGCCGCTTTCGACCGATTCCTTGATGTCTTTCAGCATCTTTTTAAATGTCTTGTTTTCCTGCTGGCTCAAGAGAATTTCGAGACACTGCACGATG
Source organism: uncultured Desulfobacterales bacterium (assembly GCA_964418135.1). GTDB lineage: Bacteria > Desulfobacterota > Desulfobacteria > Desulfobacterales > Desulfatirhabdiaceae > RAAP-1. The sequence continues at coordinate 5,054 of CAYQKZ010000227.1, read as the reverse complement.
GGAAGCCCGGCATCGATCATGGTGGAAAACTGTCTGGCAAACAGGATAACATCTTTTTCAACGACCTTGGGCTGAAGAAATGCTACGTTTTCAAAAATATCCTTGGGTTTTTCCTTGACACGCGTCGGCGTGATCCGAATCTTTGTCAGATGGGATTTGACAGCCTGCTGGCTGAGCGCCTCCATTTCCCCTTTCTGAACTTTACCGGCCTTGTCTTTACCCGTCCACAGAAATACAGGCATATTCCCCTCCACATGTTGGTGAATTCATTAACCGATCCCATGGCCTTGACCCTGGGTGTTCACTTGTAAAGCGTCCAGGCGTTCCCTTTGGCGATCAGCACGACAAAATTGCTTCTGGCCGGCGTGTTGTCGGGTTTAAAGGAAATAGGCCCGGCAATTCCTTTGAATTCCTTGGTTTCTTTCAGGGCTTTGGCAATGGCGGCCCTGTCGTCGGTTCCCGCACGGGTAATGGCATCCGCCAGAAGGTTCATGCCGTCATAGGCCAGTGCGGAATAAGGCCCGGGTTCATGGTTGAATTTTTTCCGGTAACTTTCGACAAAGGTTTTGGAAGCTGACAGGTACTCCACCATGGGATTCGAAAAACAATATACCCCTTCGGCGGCTTTGCCGGCAAGTTCCATCAATTTGGGTGAATTGGAGCCGTCTCCGACGGCAATCAATTTGCTGAATCCGCCCTGGCGCAGATGTTTGATGACCTGGGCGCCGTCCTGGTAGTAGGCCGTCCAGAAAACGGCATCGGGTGATTTGTTTCTCAAGCGGTTCACCAGTGTCGTGAAATTCTGCTCCCCTTTGGCCAGTACTTCAACGGCAACCACATCGAGGCCCATCTGTTTCCATTTTTTTTCGGTTAAAGCGGACAGATCCGCAGAATAGCCATCTCCCTGATGAACAATGGCCAGTTTTTTGATTCGCTTTTCCTTGAAAAGATTGACCGCCGTCGTTGCCTGATCGATTCCCGAACTGTTGATCTGAAAACCGTTTCCCGGGTTGGCGCCCGCCAGTTTGCTGGAATTGGCCGCCGGAATGACAACGGAAATACCGGCATCACCATAGATTTTCAAAGTGGGCGCAATCGCCGGAGAGCAGTAGCCACCGACAACCGCAACCACTTCTTCCGCAACCAGACTGTCGGCGGCCGCCATTGCCTGCGTGGGATCACAGGCATCATCGCTGGTTGTGGTCGTAACAACCTTCCCCAGAATACCGCCGCCGGCATTGATTTCAGAAACCGCCAGCAGGATGGCGTTTTCCATGTCTTTCCCAAAAACCGCTTCCGGACCGGAGACCGGAACCATAATGCCTATCTTGATTTCATCGGCAGCACCCGTTGGACCGAATAGAAACAGTTGCATCAGAACAACGACAAGCCCCCCGAAAAAGCACTTCTTGATCAAAAATCCCCCTGCCATTTCGTTATCCTCGTTATGGGATTATTGTATGAAATATGTCATGAACAATTTATGTAAGATTGAATTTTTTGTATTTTCATTCAGTTACAGCGTCGTTTTTCTAAACCAAAATCGAATCTTCTGTCAATGCATATTTTGCCGTGAAAATACGGCAACCGGGTCAACCACAAAAGACACGAAAGAATAGATGTATCGCTTGAACCCTCACCCCAGCCCTCTCCCGCTGGGGGAGGGAGCAACAGGAAAGTGCAGATTATACCCTTTCGCAGTATACCGGCAACAGCAACCGGAAGATACTCCCGCCTTCGGCGCCGTTCTCTACCGTGATCCCCCCCTGATGCACACCGGCAATCCCGATGACAATCGGCAGTCCCAAACCCCGGCCGGTAAACTTCGTGCTGAAAAACGGGTCGAAGATATTCTCGACATCCGAAGGTGCAAATCCACAGCCAGTATCCTTGATTTCCAGACAGGCATACACGATTTCCCGTGGATGCCAGTCGATGGGAAATCGTTTCTGTGCAAGGATCTCCGCCTGAGAAACCGTATAGACACTGACGCAAACGTCGCCCGGATTTCTACCGACAGCCTCCCAGGCATTGGTGACCAGATGGGTCAACGCCTGCTGTATCAGGCCGGCATTGCCCTGAATGACCGGACCGAAATCAGGAAAGTCGGCATGGATACGCACGCCTTTCGGAGCGGCAATCTGAAGCAGCGGCAGGCTGTTGCGGCAGATTTCAGACAAATCCATGGACTCATGCCCGCCGACTGTCTGGCCAAGATAGGTCAGCATCGAACCGCTTATTTCGGATGCGCTGCCAGCCGCCTTTTGGGCTTCAGTCAGGTGCTTCCAGATACCCGTACCCGTCGGCAGATCGTTCAATGCCATTTCCAGGTTTCCCATCACGGCATGGAGCTTATTGTTGAAGGTATGGGCGATGGCACCCGCCATCCGGGCAAGGCTTTCGGCTTTCTGCAGCTTCAACAGACTGCGTTCAAACTCCAGGCACTCGGTTTCGTATTGTTTCTGTCGGGTGATATCCTGGATGATGACCAGATACCCGGATAAATCCAACCGGTCATTCGACTCCAACAGGGTTATCAGCACCGAGAGATGGATGATTCCGGATCGGGTTGTGCGGTAGATATCCGCGGATCGCACTTTTTCGAAGTCGAACGGGCTTTCATAATGCACGATTTCACCGCGCCGCAGCTTCGATTTGATGTCCTCGGTCAGATTTGGATCATCGAACAGGTTGAACCCCATAATCTCATTTTCATCCGCAATGCCGAATATGTCAATACATGCGGGGTTGGCGGCCACAAGCTTTCCTTCTGTATCATAGATTTCGATACCCAGCGGCGCCTTTTCGAAGATGCCGCGAAACCGTCTTTCCAGAGATCGCAGCTCGGTAATGTCATTGCCGGCGCACACCACGAATTCGACCCGTCCCTGTTCATCCAGTTTGGGGGTCTTGGTGATGTGGATCAGACGCCGCTCCCCGAACGGGTTGGTGATCCACGCTTCGGTAACCACAGGCAGACCGGTGTTGAAAACACGGATGTTGCTTTCCCTGTTGATCGCGGCGACATCGGCGGCAAGAAATTCCTCCTGTTTCTTGTGGGCAATGGCCTGGATCGGTAGCCCCAGGAAATCGGCATGCGCCTGGTTGACCGCACCATAGGTTTCGATATCGATCATATACCAGATCTGAGTCGGAATGGTGTCTAAAAGCAATCGCTTTTCAACGGACTTTTGTTTCAAAAGCTTTTCGGCCTGCTTGCGCGCAGTGATGTCGATGCCGACTGCCATATAACCGGATACCTGTCCATTCTCGTCGAAAAAAGCCCGATTCCGCCACTCCTGGTATCGTATGCTACCATCCACGGCGGTAATGGACTGTTCATGAGACTCGGTATGGGTGTCGGGAGTAAGGGACGCCAATCTTTCCCGGACATACTCTCTTTCGAGAGGGTCCAGCAGTTCCAGAAACCTGCGTCCGACAAGTGTATCGGGGGGTATGCCCGTGAACTCGGCCAGTGCGGGATTGACATATGTCATCGTGCTGTCCGGCAAAAAAGTACAGATATATCCGGGTGTATTTTCCGAAAGCCGGCGAAAACGCTCCTCGCTTTCCCGCAGCTCCCGAGTGCGGATTTCCAGAAAATCCTGCACGCGCAGCAGGGAACGCTCCCGACGGGCATGGGCGCATATCTCGATAAGATATTCCGGATCGAAAGGCTTGCGCAAAAAGGCGGCAGCCCCCCGTTTCATACCGTCCAACGCCAGATTGGGCCCCGGGTCCGTTGTCATCAGGATACAGACGCAGTCGGGCCGCAGCACCCGGAAGGAATCGATCAGATCGAGACCGAAACCATCCGGCAGATGGTGATCCAGCACGGCGATATCGTAGGATGCCCTGGCAAAAGCGGCAGTGGCTTCGCCGGCCGTAGAGACCATATCCGCATGGTAACCATTGGCGGAAAACGATTTCTGAAGGATACGGGCCAACGTTCGGCTGTCCTCGACAATCAGAGCGCTCGATGGTTTGTACAATTTTTGCCCGTTTAGAATCGCCTGCACCTGCGCAACAAACTGCCTGCCGTCCACCGGCGATGGAAGAAATGCCTGGGCCCCCAGATCGGCGGCAATGCGGTCCGGCTCATCGCCGGTGAAAGTGGCCGATACCACCAGAATGGGAATGTGATTGAAGACCGCATATTCAGGCGAGCGCAACAGCCTGCAGAAACGCCATCCATCGATACCCGGCATATACAGATCGGTAACGATCAACACAGGTAGATTGCCGGCGTTTTCATTCAATCGTCCTGCTGATAGACTCATATCCGCCAGAGCGGCTTCGGCCCCTCTAAAAGCACGGGGTTCCAGTCCTGATTTTCGCACCAGTCCGGACAGCACGTTGAGTTGAGTGGGGTCATCGTTGACCACCACGGCATAGGTATCTGTTTTCAAAGTGGTTATCCTCTATGATTCATAGTTCAGAAGGGCATATTCATTCATGTAAATTGCCTAAGTTGAATTGTTCCATCATGGTGGCCCTCAGTCGGACAAACTGTGTATCGAGATCCGGCAGAAGGATTCGGATGGCTTCCAGATCGCCCATTTTTCCGGATTTCTCCATTTCGAAGGCTACCGCGCGCAAAGCCTCACCACCGATGTTGGCCGATGCACCTTTGATGGTGTGGGATCGGATCTCGACCCCCGGGGCGTCTCCTGCTTCCAGACAGCCCTTCAGCAATTCGATCTGGCAGGGCATATCCTCCAGAAATCCCTCCGCCACCATGTGCGCCAGTTCTTCGTCGTCCATCAGGCGGGTCAACATCCCCGCATAATCGAATATCACGGGTGAATCAGTCGTGACATTCTGTGAACGGGTCATGCCATCTTCCATTTTCTCTCTCTTTTTCGTACCGTCCATAAGCTCCTTGGGCAGCCACTTCTCCAGAACATCGGCCAGGGCCTGCGGCGTCACCGGCTTGGAAATATAGTCGTTCATCCCCACATCCAGGCATATCTCACGGTCGCCCTGCATGGCGTGGGCCGTCATGGCGATGATTGGAATTACGAATGAGGAATTACGAATTACGAATGGTGAAG
>CAYQKZ010000226.1:4094-5670 GCA_964418135.1 uncultured Desulfobacterales bacterium | reverse complement strand
GATGATCCCGTTCATAGGCGTTCTGATCTCATGGCTCATATTTGCCAGGAAATCGCTTTTGGCCATGCTGGCTATTTTTGCTTGATTGGCCATATCGTTGGCACGTTCATTTGCCAATTGGAGCGATTCTTCGGCCTGCTTGCGTTCCGTGATGTCCAGATAGGTCGATTGGCTCATCGATGTGTCATGATCGGACTGAATCTTACTGGAAAACGACTCTACCCAGCGTATCGCGCCGTCTTTTCGGATGATGCGGGATTGGTAACTGGGCATTAACGATTTTCCCATCAGTCGATCAAGATTGCGCTGTCTGACCATCTCTCTGTCATCAGGATGAACCAGACTTAATACTTCTTCAGAATCAAAGGAAAGCACCTCATCGGCAGAATAACCAAATATCTCGGTCCATCTGGAATTGACATAGACAAAAGCGAGGGGGACGCGTTTCAATATGGCAATTCCTTGAAGAGAGTTCTCCGTCAAAACCCGGTATTTCTCCTCGCTTTCCCACAATTTTTCCTGGGCTGTTTCCTGCAATATTCTCCTCTCTTCAGACTGCCGAAGCACCCTGTGCAGTAACTCGCTCAGGCCACTGCACAAAACACCTGTCACAATCAGCATGAGCCAGTGAAAAATATCCTGTGATTCTTTAATGTGCAAACTGCGCAAAGGAGGGATACCGTAATAATTAACGATCAGGGAGGCGATAGCTGTTGCAATCAGTCCTGGGCCGAACCCTCCCAGCACTGAACTTATAATGATCGGCGCTACAAAGAGAATGAGAAACGGCCGTTGACCAGTAGAGATGGATATTTTCATGCACAAAAAGAGCATGGCAAGGGCGATGGCCACGGCAAGGACATAGGCTGTCCATCGGGGGAGTCGATCTGTAAGTATCAGCATATTAGATATACGATACCAATCTTTCGGTTCGATGAATGACAGTTTGAAACGTTTTCGAGGCGAAAGATTCATTATCATCCTTTGGAGATACCGGTGTGTTTTTCCCGACATTAATATATAACTCATCGCCTTCTAATGATGAGCTGGTGGAACCGGTGTATTTGTTGCCAGTCGCCCATATTTACCCTGACATGTGTTCCGTTTGGTCAGTGTTTCCTGTATCAAAGAAAACGTCTGGGATTTTTGTAAAGACCACAACGGCGCTGCCAGTTCTTCAGGATGGGGATCTCCGGTCAGACGTTGAATGATCATTTTCTGCGGGAGCCGTTCCAGAATATCACAGACAATATCCACGTATTCCCGCTGTTCGAGACATCGATAGCCCCCCTGCCGGTAAAGGGTTTCCAGAGCGGTTCCCTTGACGACATACATCAGATGCAGCTTGACACCGTCAATGCCCATGCTGGAAATGGTCTCGGCTGTTTCCAGCATCATCTCCCGGGTTTCTCCTGGAAGGCCCAGAATCAAATGAACACAGATATTGATTCCTCGATTTCGGGTCAATGCCACGGCTTTATCGAAACAGGCAGCATCGTGTCCCCGGTTGATCCGCTTCAGAGTGTGATCGTGCATGGACTGAAGACCGTATTCAATCCAGACCAGACACCGGTTG
>CAYQKZ010000226.1:0-4084 GCA_964418135.1 uncultured Desulfobacterales bacterium | reverse complement strand
CCGATAGCGGCTGGCATAGCTTTCAATTAAATCGAGGACCGGCACATCGACACAGTCCGGCCGGGTTCCGATAGACAGCCCCACCACCCCCGGAATTGACACCGCTTCATCATAGAGCCTCTTTAAAACGGAAACCGGTGCATAGGTGTTGGAAAAAGATTGAAAATACGCTATAAATTTTTCCGCCTTGTATCGTTTGGCCATACCGGCCTGGCTGCGGACAATCTGTTCGGCAACCGATAGGCCCTTGGCAGCGGCACTGGTGCCGGACCCACGCGCATTGCAATAAATGCAGCCGCCTGTTCCGACACGGCCATCCCGATTGGGACAGGTGAGGCCGGCATCGATCGAGATTTTCTGAACTCTGCAACCGAAAATCTGTCGCAGATAGGAGTTATAGTCGGTATAGCGTTTATCCATTACCAGTTTTTATCATACCGAAGGGCTTTTACCAATGGTTTTCTATTCAAAACATTACGACATTATCGTGGTCGGAGCCGGTCACGCCGGTTGTGAAGCTGCGCTGGCTGCAGCCCGGATGGGATGTTCGGTTCTGCTGCTGGCCATCGATCTGGATAAAGTGGCCGCCATGCCGTGCAGCCCCTCCATCGGCGGAATGGCCAAAGGTCAACTGGTTAAAGAAATCGATGCCCTCGGTGGTGAAATGGCCAAAATCGCCGATCAAACCGCCATTCAGTACCGGACGTTGAATACCAAAAAAGGGCCGGCGGTTCATTCTTCCCGGACCCAGAACGACAAAAGCCGGTATCATACCCTGATGAAATCCGTCGTGGAACGCCAGCCGAATCTGGATTTGAAGCAGGCCATGGTGGAACAGCTGGTGGTCGAAGGCCATACCGTGGTTGGCATCGCGGATCACACCGGTTTTGGATACTGCGCCCCGTGTGTGATTCTGGCCACAGGCACATTTCTGAGCGGGCTTGTCCACATTGGGTTTCGCTCCATTCAGGCCGGCAGAGCCGGTGAATTCGCCTCTTATCGTCTCCCGGAACATCTGAGGGCGCTGGGATTCTCACTTGGCCGGATGAAAACCGGCACCCCCCCGAGACTGAAAAAATCCACCATCGATTTTTCGAAATTCACCGCTCAGGGATCGGAGGAAAATCCGAAACTCTTTTCTTGTTTTTCCAAGAAATTTTCCTTGCCCCAGGTTGACAGTTTCATGGGATACACCAATTCCCGCTGCCATCAGATCGTTCGGAACAACATCGGCCGATCCGCACTTTACGGCGGCGTTATCCAAGGGGTTTCCGCCCGATACTGCCCGTCTTTTGAAGACAAGGTCGTCAAATTTCCCGAAAGAGACCGGCACCATGTCATCCTGGAAGCCGAAGGACTCGAAACGGATGAAATTTATGCCAGCGGTCTGGGCAACAGTCTTCCCCTGGAAGTACAGATCGACATCGTCCGTTCCGTAGAAGGGCTCGAACACGCCGAAATCATGCGACCGGCGTATGCTATCGAATACGATTACGTCAATCCGATTCAATTGAAGCCCACACTTGAAACGAAACTATATTCAGGGCTTTACCTGGCGGGACAGATCAACGGCACCTCTGGATACGAAGAAGCGGCGGCCCAGGGAATGTGGGCCGGCATCAATGCGGCCTGCAACATTCAGAAAAGGCCGCCGTTCATTCTGGACAGGTCCCAAGCCTATATGGGGGTGCTGATGGATGATCTGGTCACCCGCGGAACCCGTGAGCCTTACCGCATGTTCACATCCCGTGCCGAATACCGGCTGATGCTTCGGGAAGACAATGCCGATCTGCGGTTGATGGAAACCGGATTTGAACTCGGTCTCATCGACAAAAACACCCTGACGGACATCCAGGAGCGGAAAAAAGAAATCGAAAACGAGATTCACCGTGTCAAAGCCACGGTCATCAGACCCACGGATGATGTCAATGCCTATCTGATCCAACAGGGAACCAAATCCATCGATAACGGCATTCGTCTCGATCATCTGCTGAAACGGGCCGAACTGGACTATGGAGTTGTTGACGCCCTGGCACCCACTGATCTGCCATTGTCTTCCAATATCCGTCAGCAAGTCGAGATTGAGATCAAGTACGAAGGTTATATACTGCGTCAACACCGGGAAATTGAAAAATTTAGAAATCTCGAACGCATGAAAATTCCCAACAGTTTAATTTATAACGATATTCATGGGCTTTCCAATGAATTGAAAGAAAAACTGAAAACGGTGAAACCCGCATCCCTAGGTCAAGCTTCCCGGATTGACGGGATGACACCCGCGGCGATTTCAGTTTTAATGATTGCGATCAAACTCTGTGACAGGCATGTGGAATCTGTTGCTTGACTAATATTGTTGACATGTTACAGCATTAAACTTATTGTTGAAAAATTCATGCAGGCGGCTGAAAAATGGTCATGAATGACGCTGTTCAGGGCTTTTTTGCCGCAGTACCACTTGTTGATCGAAACAGGCTTTTTGCCTGCCACCTGAATTACCATCAAGGACCATACCGATGGCTGAAAACGATTATTACAATACATTGGGCGTCAACAAAACCGCCACTGAAGACGACATCAAAAAAGCGTATCGGAAACTGGCGATGAAATACCATCCGGATCACGCCAAGGGAGACAAGGCTGCCGAGGAAAAATTCAAGCAGGTCAGCGAAGCCTATGCCGTACTCAGCGATAAGGAAAAACGGCAGCAGTACGATACATTCGGATCCACCGGATTTCAACAGCGCTACTCTCAAGAAGATATTTTCAGGGACTTCAATTTCGAAGACATCCTGCGGGGCTTCGGACTGGGCGGTGCCGGATTTACAAACGGCAGGAGAGGCGGCAGCCGGAAATTTTCTTTCGGAGGCGGCGCACCATTTGGAAATTTTACCGGGCAGGAAGCTCCCATCAAGGGATCGGATCTGATTTACGAACTGTCCCTGACACTTGAGGAAGTCGTGACTGGTACCAGTAAACAGATTAGTTTCCAGCACAAACATCAATCTGAAAATTTAACGGTCAAAATTCCCAAAGGATTAATTACCGGAAAAAAATTGCGGATTTCCGGAAAAGGCGAACCTGGTCCTTATGGCGGTCCTACTGGCGATTTGTATATAAAATCCAAAATCCTTGATGATCCGATGTTCGATGTCAAGGGGCATGACCTGCATATCAAGCGCAGCATCAAACTGACCGAGGCGATACTGGGCGTTACTGTTGCCGTTCCCACAATCGACGGGAAGGAACTCAGTCTAAAAATTCCGGCCGGTGTCAAGCACAAAACACAGATGCGGCTGTCTGGAAACGGCATCCCCTTCATGAATGAAGAGATCCGAGGAGATCTGTATGTACAGATTGATGTTCAGATGCCCAAACATTTGACCAAGGAACAGAAAAAGCTGATTGAACAATTAGCGGAAACCGGTTTGTAATCATGACGACTCCAGAGCTTGTTCCCATCCTGACAAAAGAAGAAATTGAACACAAAATTATCCATATTGCCGAAATAATATCTAAAGATTATGCGGGCAAAGAGTTGCTCCTCATTGGCATCTTAAAAGGAGCTTTCATTTTTCTTTCAGATCTCGTCAGGCATCTTTCCATTCCGGCGCAGATCGACTTTGTCCGAGCTTCCAGTTATGGCAGCACCATGTCTTCATCTGGAACGGTCAACCTGGCCTGCACCGTTCAGATAGACGTCAATAACAAGCATCTGCTGCTTGTCGAGGATATTGTCGACACCGGCCTGACATTGTCCATCCTGCGAAATTATTTTATTTCTCAGAAACCTGCCTCCCTCAAGATATGCGCGTTTATCGATAAATATGAAAGACGCGAGGCAGATATTCTGGTCGATTATTCTTGTTACACCACCCATGAAGGGTTTCTAGTCGGCTATGGCCTGGATTACGCCGAAAACTACAGGGGACTGCCAGGCATCTATCACTTAAAATTATAAGCAGCGAGGCAACTGTCATGATTGTAACCTGTGAAACATGCTTTAAACAATTCAACCTCAATGATGAATCCATTAAACAGAACGGCACACAAGTACGTTATTCAAAATGCCAAAAAATCATCAAAA
>CAYQKZ010000225.1:0-5759 GCA_964418135.1 uncultured Desulfobacterales bacterium | reverse complement strand
AGTGCCGAGGGTACTGGAAGAGGACATGGAGTCGATGCCGGCGATGGTCGAGAACTCCCGCTCCAGCGGAGTCGCCACACTGGAGGCCATGGTATCCGGATTGGCGCCGGGCAGTCTGGCCGTTACCTGAATTGTGGGAAAATCCACATTCGGCAGATCGCTGACCGGCAGGATTCGATATGCCATCACGCCGAAAACGAGCAGGCCGGCCATGACCAGGGTGGTCATGACCGGCCTGTCGATGAAGAGTTCGGCAATATTCATGATTTCGCCTCGGGAGTGACGGCCTGAGTTGGATCGGCTTGCGGTTTCAATTCGGACGAAATTTCAACACTTGACCCGGGGATCAGTCTCAGATGACCGTCTGTGACCACCTGCTCACCCGCAGAAACTCCGCTTTCAACGACAGTTTCCCCGCCATAAGACTTGCCGATCTTGACTGGTTTCAACTGCACCGTTTTTTCCGAAGTGACAACAAACACGAACAGCCCGTTCTCACCGGTCTGAACAGCCTGAGTCGGAACCGTTACCGCATTCTGAAGGTTTCCGAGGATCAGTGCCACTTTGACAAACTGCCCGGGCCAGAGCCGCCTGTCCGAATTATCGAAAGTGCCTTTCAGCCGGATCGTTCCGGTTTTGGAGTCCACGGCATTGTCCACAAATGTCAGTGTCCCTTTTTCAGGTTGGGATGTCGAGCCGTCCTGCAGGGCCTCCACAACGAGATGCCGGCCTCTCATCCGCTCCATGATTTGAGAAAGATGGGCCTCCGGCACGGAAAAACTGATGTAGATCGGCTGTATTTGCTCGATGATGACCATGGATTTATTGTCATCATTGGCTTTGATCATGTTTCCCTGATCGATCAGAATCGTTCCGGTCCGACCGGATATGGGGGAGTAAATGGACGCATACCCCAGTTGCAGGTGAGCGTTTTCCACCACGGCCTCATCCCCCACCACCGAAGCCTGAAGGGAACTGAGGTTGGATCGTATCTGATCGAACTGCTCCCGGCTGATGAATCCTCCCTGTACCAGGCTTTCGTAACGCCGATTATCCGCTTCGGCTTTTTCCGCCAGCGCCCTGTTTTTTTCCAGGCGGGCTTTGGCTTCACGCAGAGTTGCCTCCAGGGGTCGGGGATCGATCGTAAACAGCAGCGCCCCTTTTTCTACCTCCTGACCTTCCTTGAAATGTATTTTCTGAAGCTCCCCCGTAATCCGAGATTTAATTGCAACCGTGGCAAAGGATTCCACATTCCCGATACCGCGAACTTCCAGCGGAAAATTCTTCTGAACCGCCGGAGCAACCAACACCGGAACCGGACGTTTGGCGGCATTTGACTGATCGCGCGGCACAGACTTGGTGTTCGATGCTTCCGGCACCTGGGCTGAACATCCGGCCATCAGCAGCGCCAGACAGCCGATGAGCCATATCGATGCCTTTCGGAAATACACATCGAACATAAGGGCCTCTGATGTCTCAATAGTTTTCGTAGGTCAGGCCTTTCCAGTAAACCGGAGTATTCAGCCGTTCCTCGATATCGACACCGAAAAAATCCACTACAGGTTTGAAGAATTCCGGATTGGCCTTCTGAACGGTTCTGGCGGCACCCAGGATTTTTTCCAGCCCTTTTTGCGTGATTTTTCCCATGGGTCTGCGACACCCCCCGGAAGGCATTCCCAGAACCGCCATCAACGTCTTGACGGCTAATGGATTTCTGGCCCGGAAAACCACATCGCCGTAAGGCGTTGTTTCGATGGTTTTAACGGTAACCAGATCAAAGAGCGGATCGAGGGCTTCTTTCATTTTTCGGGCTTCGGCATGATTTTTTTGAATCAGCAGGCGAACCATGGTCGATACGGCAGTCGGAACGACATTGGTGATTACGGATATCACACCGCCGGCCAGAATACCGTCATCCGTCATCATGTCGAAAGTCAACCCGTCATCACCCGACAAGATGGAATAATCCGTACCGCAGAGTTTACGCGTATGCCGCATGTTGTCCAAATTCCCGGTGGCTTCCTTGACGGTTGCAACATTGGGATGCATTCGATACAAGATGGCCAGATCTTCGGGCAGAAGCTGGGTTCCCGTTCGACCCGGAATCACATAGGGAATCACCTGGGTGTCGGGAAAAGCCGCGGCTACCGGTTCGATATATTCTTTCCGGATTTCGAGCGAGCTGGGTCCATTGTAATATGGATCGACCAGCAACAGGGCATCGACTCCGAGATCGACGGCATGTCGGGAGGCTTCGAGCGCTTCTGCGGTATTGTTGCTGCCCGTGCCCGCAATGCAGAGACATTTCCCTTTTGCAGCAGCGGCAATCATCCGTGAGACCTGATGATGTTCTTCCCAGCTTAACGCCGGACTTTCCCCTGTCGTACCGACCGCCAGTACTCCCGTAATTCCACCGGCAATCTGGAAATCGACCAATTTATCCATGCCTTCGACATCCACTGTTTCCCCGTTGAAGGGAGTGATCAAGGCTGTATAACAACCGGTTTTCATATAACCTCCTCCATTGTGATGAATAAAGGGGAAAGACGAAACGGCAGAGAACGCCCCCTTTCGTCTTTCCCCTCGATCTGTTCTTTCGGTGCTTCCCGGAATGCCGACTTCATGAATCGGGAATCCGCCAGTGACATCATCTGACGGAAAACCGACCCCATATCTCTGCATCCGGATAGATCACCGCCATGCTCAAGATCGGCAGTCGCTGACGATCAGACATTTTCGTTGATCATGTCCATCAAATACTCTCCATACCCGTTTTTCATCATGTCCTGTGCCAGTTTTTTGACTTGTTCACGGGAAATGTAGCCCTGACGATAAGCGATCTCTTCGATGCATGAAATTTTGAGCCCCTGCCTGTCCTGAATGACCTTCACATAACTGGATGCCTGCTGAAGCGCCTCGTGGGTTCCGGTGTCGAGCCAGGCAAATCCTCTTCCCAGCAATTCCACCCGCAGCTCCCCTCGTCGCAGATACGCCAGATTGACATCCGTAATTTCCAGTTCCCCTCTGGCCGATGGTTTGAGGTTTTCAGCGATTTTCACCACGTCATTGTCATAAATATAAAGTCCGGGAACCGCGTAATTGGATTTGGGTTTTTTTGGTTTTTCCTCGATGCCGATCACCGTACCTTTGTCATCGAACGCCACCACCCCGTAACGCTCCGGATCTTTAACCAGATAACCGAACACCAGTCCGCCGCGGGTCAGTTTTACGGCCCGATTCAGAATTTCCGACAGATTGTGTCCATAAAAAATGTTGTCTCCCAGAATCAGACATACGGGATCATTGCCGATAAAGGATTTGCCGATGACAAACGCCTGGGCCAGCCCTTCGGGTTTAGGCTGCTCGGCATAAGACAAGGAAATACCGATCTGAGAACCGTCTCCCAGAAGTCGTTTGAACAACGGCAGATCTTCGGGCGTCGAGATCAGCAGAATCTCACGGATGCCGGCCAGCATCAGCACCGACAGGGGATAGTAAATCATGGGTTTGTCGTATACCGGAAGCAACTGTTTGCTGACCACACGGGTGATGGGATACAGCCGGGTGCCGGAACCACCGGCCAGAACGATGCCTTTCATAATGAATCGCCTCCATAGAGCAGGGGCTCATGCAAGAGCCTGATGTAATTATTGTTGAAATGCCGCACGCGGATTATCGGATTTCATCCAATAACGCAGTGAAATTATTTTTTCAGAGGCTTATATTTACGTTTCCGCTGTTCGCATGTCAAGCAGAAAGCCCGATGGGCCCGGAAGGGATGCTTGATAGCAAACCCCGTTGCCATAGACATGATATGCCCCAACCGATGCCGGTACGACAACCGACATTCCTTTTCGCAGATGAACCGGTTCATGGTCTGCCCCACCGTCCACAGCCACCTGCCCCAGCGTGCATAACAGAATGTCGACGCAACGATCATCACGACTGACCCATCGCCGTCCCGGAGTGGGGGATATCATGGAAAGACGGAATTCTTCGGCCGGGGTATCATAACCCCATTCGACTTCGTTACACTGTTTCGGCAGGATCACGGATGGCACCTGCTGCTGAAACGTCAGGATATGGATCAGCTCCGGAACATCGAGATGCTTTTCCGTCAGACCGCCGCGCAGCACATTGTCCGAATTGGCCATCAGTTCGATCCCCAATCCTTCGAGATAAGCATGGGGCTCTCCGGCTGCCAGAAAAAGAGCCTGCCCGGGGGACAGGCGGTACAGATTGAAGAGCGCCGGAAATAACGATCCGATATCCGTTGGATACTCGGCATGGAGTCGCCGGACCCATGAAAATACAGGATCGGCATCTCCATTGGAAGCTCCGGCACACGACACGCCTGCAGCGATGGCCGCCTGTTTTTGTTCAGCAGGCAGGGTCAACAGAGATTGAAACAACTGCTTCAGTCCGATTGAATCCGGCTGTCTTTTCAGCAGGTCGATTTCATCATTCAGAACGTTTCCGCAAAGAGCGCTCAGGTATTTGACGATTTCCGGAACTCGGCGAAAGCTGTTCATTCCCCAGAATTCGGTCAATGCACAGATGCATTCGGGTTTGTGATTGTCATCCTTGTAATTGCGATTGAAAGCCGTCAGCGGAATCCCCAGCCGATTTTCCCGCGCAAAGCCTTCTTTTGCCTGATGCGCATTCGGATGAGCCTGCACGGAAAGCGGCCTGGCAGCGGCCAGCACCTTGAACAGATAGGGTAGTTTTCCCCCGAATTGTTCCGCCGTCTTTTTTCCCAGCACATCTTCCGGATGCGATTCGATGACATCCATCAGGGACTGCCACTTTCCGTCATGGTAAACCTGGGATGGGGCTTTGGCGTGCGCTCCCATCCACAACTCGGCCTGAGGCCGACCCGTGGCCGGCTGCTCCAATAATTCCGGGATATCCGTCAGTGATCCCCAGGCATATTCCTGAATCGTATTTTTCAGGATTCCAATTGTCTTCATCTGTCACCTTTCCTCTTTACTAATTATAATCCCGCTGTTATAAAAAATTCAAAGGTCAATCATGCCCTATGAAAATCAATGAAATATTTTACAGCATTCAGGGAGAATCCCTGTATGCCGGCCTTCCTTGTGTATTCATCCGCCTGACAGGATGCAATCTCCGGTGTGCCTATTGCGATACCCGCTATGCCTATGCTGACGGCACCGACATGACGATACCCCATATCCTCAGGCAGGTCGAAGGCTATCCAGCCGCAGCCATCGTCGAGATAACCGGCGGAGAGCCACTGTTGCAGGATGAAACCCCGGCATTGGTCGACCGGCTTCTGGATCAGGGTCGGACGGTTTTGATGGAAACCAATGGCAGCCTCGATATTTCGCGGATAGACAGCCGCTGCATCCGGATCATGGATATCAAATGCCCGTCTAGCCTGATGGAATCTTATAATGATCCAGACAATCTTCTGCGGCTTGGAGCGGATGATCAAATCAAATTCATTGTCGGAACACCCAGCGATTACACTTTCGCCCTGAATGTCATCAAAAATCTGCCGCCCGACTTTCCCCGATCCAGCATTCTGCTTTCCCCGGCTTTCGGTTCTGTATCCCCAGACCTTCTGGCCAGGTGGATATTACGGGATGGTATCGGAATCCGGCTTCACCTGCAACTTCATAAGCTGATCTGGCCCAATGTGGACAGAGGGGTTTAGCCCAAAAGGAATGATATGAATCGCCCTGAAAAAGCCGTGGTGCTCTCAAGCGGCGGACTGGATTCCACAACGGTGATCG
>CAYQKZ010000224.1:0-5844 GCA_964418135.1 uncultured Desulfobacterales bacterium | reverse complement strand
GGCCCTCAGCGAACTGCGTCAGATTGCCAGCATCCCGGAATCCAAGAGCGAAAACAATATCATTTCTCCGAAACGGGAAACCCTGGTAGAGCAGGTGCGGGACCTGGTCGCCAACAATCACAAAGTTCTGGTGTTTGCCAATTTCCTGAATGCGCTCGATTGTATTGCCGAAGATCTGGAAAAAGATGGGATAACCTATCTGCTGATGACCGGTGCGACCCGGGACCGAAAAATTCTGGTGGAACAGTTTCAGGAAGACGATTCCTGCAAGGTGTTTCTGATGACCTTGAAAACCGGCGGCATCGGGCTCAATTTGACGGCTGCCGACTACATTTTTATCTTCGATCCCTGGTGGAACAAATCGGCTGAAAATCAGGCCATCGACCGGAGCCATCGGATTGGACAGGACAAAACCGTTTTCGCTTACAAACTGATCACCCGCGGAACCATCGAAGAGAAAATCCTTCGGCTCCAAGAGCAAAAAAGCGAGTTGTTCGATCGGCTGATCTCCAGCGACGGGGCTTCCATCAAATCGCTGAATGAAGCCGATGTGGAATTCGTTCTGGGGGGATGATATGGTTTCGGTCAGAAATTCGTCATATATTTCCGTTATGCAAAAGCATATCGATGTATTCGATAATTCCAATGCCTGGAACAATCACGGCAGGTATTGCACCTTGTGCGCAAAAAAAATTCAAGGAGTTTCCTGCGAAACACCCTTTTCCAGGGTATGCATTCTTTGTGCAGAAAAGGTTTATCACTGTTTTGCCGATAATCAGAAAATTTCATTCTGGCATCATTCCCGTTTCATTCATGTATTGTCCGGGCATGAATCGTTGCGATGGCGCATGACGATACTGTTCCGGTATGCGGAAGCCGTTCGCATATCGGAATCGCAGAAATCATCGGATATCGACGGGATGCATCGCGCGCTGATATCGAATCTGGGCTGTCTGATAGATCACCCCCTGAATCAAACGATTCGTCAATGGGCGGTTCATTCCGTTATTCAGATCGGAAAACCCATTCTGCCGATACTTCTGGAATATCGGAACAAGCAGCAGCCCTGGCAACTCTATTATAATATCGTTCTTTGCGCCGGTGCGATTGGGCCGAATG
Organism: uncultured Desulfobacterales bacterium; assembly: GCA_964418135.1. Classification (GTDB taxonomy): domain Bacteria; phylum Desulfobacterota; class Desulfobacteria; order Desulfobacterales; family Desulfatirhabdiaceae; genus RAAP-1. The sequence continues at coordinate 4,725 of CAYQKZ010000224.1, read as the reverse complement.
ACATAAATGTCCAACAATTACTGGAAGAAGCTGCAGCGCATCCGGTTGAGGGTGTTCGGACTAGAACTCTTTCCATCATCTCCAGTCAACAATCTGTCTGGGCCAGAAATTTTATCGAACGTTTGAACAAGAATGGAAATATGGCAGATATGCCAAAGGTCAATACAGCCACAGGTGCCCAGCCCCCCCCGAAACAGGGGCAGACCGTTGTGCCGGAACAGAGCAAGGCTGTCGTCATTCCCGCAGAACTGTCACCTCTGGAAAACACTATCGTTGAATATTATCCATTGGACAAGTTGCAGACCATTTTTGCCCGTTACCTGGCATCCTTGTTCCTGGAAACCGATTTTCACGTCAAAAAAGGTGCATTTGCTGTCGGTAAACTGACAAAACGGCAACTTGTATGGGCACTTGGGCAGTCGTTTTCCCAAAAAGAACGGCTCGAAAAATTATTGCCGATTCTTCCGCCGGGAGTCGTTCATCTACTGAATCGATTTACCTGGCAAAAAGAGGGAATCCGCATTCAGGACATCATCAAAGAACCGCTCGATCCGCCGATTCTCATCCAGACGGTCGAAATGGTACACGGCAAATCCAGAACCGTCGAAACGATCAATCCCGATTATGCAATCATTCCGGTTCAAAAAAACAGCTCCTATCAATATCATTACTATGTTCATGCCACTTCCCTGTTTCTACCGGATATCATTCGAAGCGAGTTGAAAAAAATTCTGCTGCCTCCCGAGAGATATCATCTGTCGGATACGGAGACGATTGAAAAGACCGATTTCATTTATGAAGACAACAATCAGATACTCAACCAAATTCACCTGATCTGCACCTATATCACTCAGGGAAACCTGAAGTATGCAAAGACCAGTGGGAAAATACAGAAAACATCCATCAAGGAAACAACCGCCTATTGTCAGATTCATGAATTTTATGTTGAAAAAAATCCGGAGCTGGCGCATCTGAAAACCAGTCTGATCATCGATTTTCTTCAAAAACAAACCATTGCGGAAACGCAGACTGCACCGGTATTTCTCAAACAGCTTGTCGAGAAATTTTTTAAGGATGTCCCTCGATACAACGATTTTTTTCTGAATCGGCTGCTTTTTCACCTCAAAGGCATCCATAATTTACAAGGTGGATATCATGAGCAAAGTCATCTGAAAAATGAGAAAAACGTTCGCACTTCCCTGCACAACCTGCTGAAGGAGCTGCAGCCGGGGCGGTGGTATGGTGTAGAAAGACTGATCGACTATTGCTGTTATCGGGAGATGGATTTGGATATCGTGAACAGATCGTTTGCATCGGGTTATTTATCCATCGATATCCGAGACAACACCCTCCTGTATGAGAAATACAGGATAAGCCAAATCTCCGAGGATATTTATCGAGAAGCCCTGATGGTTCCGTTTTTCAAAGGATTCATGTTTCTGCTGGCATCGTTTGGAATTGTGGATATGGCATACAATTACCCCAATAACGAACGTATCCGGAAAAAAGAGATGGATTACCTCTCTGTTTTCGATGGCGTTCGGTATATCCGCCTGACTCCCCTGGGAGCCTATATCGTCGGTAAAACGAAGGATTTTTCTTTCAATGACGACAGAGAATGCGCCAGTCTGGCGCTGGACGACAAACGTCTGTTGATCACGCTGGACGGAAAAGATCGGCTCAAAGCCATGGTGCTGGGGCAGATCGCGGATAAAATCACAGAGAACTGCTTCAAGGTGACGTGCAGTTCATTTCTGAAATCGTGCGCCACGCAGGATGACATCAAAGCCAAGATATCACTGTTCAATAAACAGGTGTCGGCAAAACCACCCCGCATCTGGGAAGATTTTCTAAAGGATATTCTGGGCAAGATCGATCCGCTCATTCCAGAGCCGGACTTGTTGGTTTTCCGACTGAAAGAGTATCCGGAACTGATCGAGCTGGTGGCCATGGATGATATCCTTCAAAAAATCATTCTGAAAGCCGAGGACTACCATGTCATTATTTCGTCTCAAAATCTGAACAAAGTCAAAAAAAGGTTGGAGTCATTCGGATATTTCAATCATCCACTCCGGTGAATGCGGTGGTGGATGTCGATCCCCTTCTTACAGCAGGCTGCATTCATCCGCTGTATTGGCTGCAAAAATTTCCAATACCTCTCCAGCGATATGAACTCTCATCGCCTCATCGCCTGAAAAGACCACTTTTCGAACACCATTGCTGAAGTCGATTTCCATATCACAATTATATTTTCGCGATGTGGCCTTGGCGATTCTGGCTATTATCTCCATGTTGGCATCTTCGAACTGTATCGGAACCATATTGTACTGCATATTTCCTCCTTATAACTGATAACATTTTTCAGACGATAAAAAGTTGAGAACTCAAATTGGATGATTTTTCTGTCATCAATATTTAAGCATAATATGTGCCATATCATGCGGTGCCGTTCGGTGATCTGTGCTGCACCCCATCATGGACACGAATCCTTTTTTTCAATTGACTATCGTCAATATTTGGATAAAGTTCATGCGAATATGGCCTGCACCCGAAACGGAAACAATGAAGGGAGTAAATGATCGTTTTTTCATCTACACCTCAAACGGATGAGGAATATCCGGTGAAAAAATCCTTGTCGATTGTGGGAGCTGTTTGGCTGGTGCTGATTGGGGCTTCTTTCGCCTGGAATCATTCGAATGCGGTTGCAGACCGGCAGACGATTCTGTTTCATACGGCAAGAAGCTTTTTCGATCAAATACTGATCACCCGTGCCTGGAATGCTCTTCACGGTGGTGTCTATGTTCCTGTCGATCGAAATACTCAGCCCAATCCCTATTTAGACGTTCCAATGCGGGATATCGAGGTCAACGAACATTTGACATTGACCAAAATCAATCCCGCCTATATGACCCGTCAGATCGCTGAAATAGCAGCCAATCGGGAGGGAATCCAGTTTCATATCACCAGCCTGAAACCGATTCGTCCCGAAAACAGGTCAACGTCAGAAGAAGAACACGCGTTGAAGTCTTTTGAGACGGGAGTTCAGGAGATCGGCCGAATCATGGACAGTGAATCCGGAAGCACTTTCTTTTATATGGCTCCGCTGAAAACCGACAAGTCCTGTTTGGTCTGTCATGGTAAACAGGGGTACAAGGAGGGCGATATCCGGGGCGGCATCAGCGTAACGCTGCCGTTTATCCCCCGGGTACCTTTTCTTGAAATGATAATCGGTCACATCGGTGCCGGGCTGATCGGTTTGATCGGAATCACCGTGTTTGGAATCAAGCTCAACAGTGCTTATGAATTGATCAAACGGCAGGCCGTCATCGATGCGCTGACCGGCATCCCCAATCGCCGATTTTTTTCTGATCGGATACTGACTGAAATCAAGCGCAGTCGAAGAGAAAAATATCCCTTATCCATCATTCTGAGCGATATCGATAATTTCAAATTGTATAACGATACCTATGGCCATGGTGGAGGAGATGTTTGTTTGCAGAAAGTTGCCAGAGCCATCGCTGAGACATTGAAACGTCCCGGTGATTTTTGTGCCCGATACGGTGGAGAAGAATTTATCGTCGTATTGCCGGCCACGCCGCCGGACGGCGCAATGCTTATCGCCGAAGAAATTCGAAAAAATATCGTAAACCTACAGATACCTCACGAAAAATCGTTGCCATCCTGCAGGGTTACGATCAGCCTGGGTGTGGCGACCACAAAAGTGGTAGATGCCATTTCATATGAAGAATTGACAAAACAAGCTGATATGGCGCTGTATATGGCTAAGGAAAAAGGCCGAAACCGTGTTCAGGGCTATCATCAAGCATCATGATCATATCTTGTCAAAAGGAGTCTTCGTATCGATTATGCATATTTCGGGTAATAAAGAAAGTAAAGCGCCGGAAAACGCTCGTACCGTCTGCCCATGGGTGGATCTTCGTAAACCGGATTACATTGCCTATCATGATACGGAATGGGGGGTTCCGATTCATGACGACCGGCGGTTGTTCGAATTTCTCACTCTCGAAGCGGCTCAGGCCGGACTCAGTTGGTACACCATCCTCAGAAAGCGGGAAAACTACCGCGCGGCCTTCGATGGCTTCGATCCAGAAAAAGTGGCCGTCTATACCGACCACAAGGTACAGGAACTCTTAGGAAATGCGGGCATTGTCCGCAATCGGGCCAAAATTCTGGCGGCAATTCACAACGCACGGAAATTTATAGAAATTCAGGAAAACCTCGGAAGTTTCGATGCCTACATCTGGCGGTTTGTGGATGGCAGGCCGATTGTGAATGAACTGCGGGGAGTCGGGGATTACCCGGCTACGAGCCCGGTATCCGATGCCCTGAGCCAGGATCTGCGCCGGAGAGGGTTCAAATTCATGGGATCGAAGATATGTTATGCCCATATGCAAGCGACGGGGATGATCAACGATCATTCCATGGACTGCTTCCGGAGAGCGGAAATCATCGGAAGCTACCACGCGAAGGGATTCTGATCAGTACCATTTACTGGAAAGCCATGGGATTGATGCCGGGTTATAAAAATCCATGATGCGGGATATTCGGCGAAAAGAACTCTTTCCTTTCAACTATTTGGAAATGGGATGGTACCCATCATGAAGCCGTCCGAATCCATAAATTTCGGCTGGGCCGATTTCCTGGATCGATATCGGGATGCCATTATCGACGAATGGATCAACCGGCTGCAGACAGAGATCAGCG
>CAYQKZ010000223.1:0-5861 GCA_964418135.1 uncultured Desulfobacterales bacterium | reverse complement strand
GCAGAATGGTCAAAACGATGTTCTAAGCCAAGTGGACTGAGTTAGAACCAATCCCAACAATACAAAGCATAAACGGGGTAAACCTTCCAGAATGATTCCGGATCGCTTAATTAAAAGATTTCAGCATCCGATGATATATTAAAACAATTTCCTGTGCAATATGATCGATCTGAAAAAGCCGCATGAATCGATCCAGGGCGGCCGCACCCATCTTCACTTTCAATTCCGGCTGCGTTAAGAGAACGCTGACCGATCGGGCCAGAGAAACCGGATCACCCGGCGGTACAAGAAAACCCGTAACACCGTTTTCGACGACCCATCCGATGCCGGACCCGGGGATATCGCTGGCGACAACCGGCTTGCCGTAACACATGGCCTCGAGAAGCACCAGCCCGAACGCTTCGGTACGCTCGATGGATGGCAGACACAGGCAGTCGCATGATGAAATGAGGGCGTGCAGATTCGATTCCGGCATAAAACCCGGCATGGATACCCGATCCGCGAGCCCCAGCATCTGGATGCGCTTTTGCAGAATGGATTCGCGCTCACCGGTTCCGACGATCAGAATCCGCGCATCGGGCAAGGATGCTGCCGCATCCAGAATCACATCGTGCCCTTTATAATATGTCAGTCGCCCAATGACCAGTATCCGCGATGATGACTGCCCCCACAGGGTTTCCGCCAGCCGCTGCCCGGTTTCGTCGGGAGGTTGCAGGCGATGTCGATCCAGCCCCAGTGAAACGACACGGCATTTGTCTGTGACGTCGGCCAGCGCTGCACTTGTTTGCAGATACGCATGAGATGTAGCGATGACAGCATGAGCCCGCCTTAAAAAAAGTCTTTCCACCGGGCGGTATAATTGATACGCCAGAGCCATCCGGCGGTCGATGGCGGATGGAACGACATCCGCATGCCAATGGACCACCCAGGGCAAGTCGGCGGTACACGAAAGCGGCAGTGCCCAGAACGCCGATGTATTGGGAACATGAAAGTGCAGCACATCGGGTTTGAACGATGCGATGGTCTTTCGGACAGCGGAAGGGAATCCGGGACTGATCGGCGCATACAGCAGTGTTCCATAACAGGGAACCCGATATGTTTTTGCTGACGATTGCCGGACCATGCCGCTGTTGTCATGGGGATCGTCATGAACCAGTGCTGCGGCCGTTATCCCGTTACGATTCAGCGCCGGGAGCAGGTCGCCCAGAAAGTTTTCGATACCGCCGGTTGCGGGGGGGTAGAATTTTCCGATATGCAGGATACGTAATCGACGAGAATCAGACACTAAGGTTTCTCTCACCGGGAAGTGACACTCAGATTTTGTTTGACAAAGTCGAAGTAGGCATTCAGGACTTCCCCGGGATCGCCTTCAGCCATGGAAATTCCTCTTTCAATCCATACCGCCCGATTACACAGCTCCCGAATCGTGGATGGGCTATGAGAAACAATCACTACGGTTTTATTGGATTTGATCTTATCCATCATCTTGCCGGAGGATTTTTCTCTGAAGGATTCATCGCCGACACCCAGAACTTCATCGATGAGCAGCACATCCGGATCCAACTGAAACGCAATGGAAAATCCCAGGCGGGCCCGCATCCCGGCGGAATAGGAACTGATCGGTTGATCGAAGAAATCCTCCAGCTCCGAAAAATCCTGAATGTCGGCCGTTTTATTTTTGATATCCGATTTTCTCAATCCCAGATACAGACCGTTCAGCATGGTATTTTCCCGTCCGGTCAAATACGGAATGAAACCGGCCTGAAGCGACAGCAGGGTCGCAGAATAGCCGTGATTGAGAAAAACACCTTCATCCGGCCGAATGATCCCGGCCAGCATTTGAAGCAAGGTTGTTTTTCCTGCCCCATTTCGTCCGATGACTCCCAGACATTCGCCTTTTTTAAGGGTAAAACTGACATCTTTGATCGCCCAGTATTTCTGCTTGGCAAAATATCCTTTTCGTTTGATAAAATGGAAAGCGGCATGATGCAGTTCCATCACGGTCTCTTCATTCTGCATAATCACTGAGCCACCACGCGGGGATAGATTTTATCAAAGCGACGAATCAGCCATGCACCTGCCAGAATACCGACCAGCGACAATGCCAGAATCGACAGAAGGCGGTAAATATCGATAAACTGACCGTGTATGAGAATCTGACGATACCCATCGACGAGAAACGCCATGGGATTGAGGTAAAACCAGTACCGAATCTCCGGTGAAAGCGTACTCGGATCGAAAAAAATGCCGGTTAGAAAAAAAACGAATCGCAGGCTGTTATCGATGAGAATATCCATATCCGGAACAAAGGGGATGATCGCGGAACAAAACAGCCCCAGCGCCGTGATCAATGCCAGTTGGGTAAACAGCAGAAGCGGCAAAAACACATAGGATCGATCCGGTGCAAAACCGGACAGCATCATGTATCCCAGAATAATCGCAAACACGATCACAAATTTAAAGGTATCCGTACAGACCACGATCAAAGGAAAAATGGTTTTGGGAAGGTTGACCTGCTGAATCAGACTGCGGCTGTTCAGAATCGAATTGCCGGCATGTTGAACGGTTGTGGCAAACCACTTCCATGTGGTAAGCCCGATCAACAGGAATTGAATGTAATTCGGTTTGTTCTGCTTCATCAACAGACCAAACACCACATAAAATATCAGCATTTCAATAACAGGCTCGATGACCCACCAGAGATAGCTGATGTAATACCGCCGGGCCTCCGATCGCAAATCGGCCCAGGCTTTATATTGTATCAGGTTGATATAGTGAAACATGGTTTCTTGTTACCGTTGATCGTTGATCGTTGACCGTGAACGATCAACGATTTTTTCTTTCGATAAAAAAATCTGCATACGACCGGCAGAGCGGATGCAGCAGATACCATTTCCTGTATATCACCATTTTCAGGAATTTGCCAACAAAACGGAACGGGGCTGCCGCATAAAATAAATGGGGGTAAAATCGGGCGGTAAAAATCAGCGTGCTGAGATTCTCATGATAATTGGCAATCTGTTCCCGTTGTTTTTCCGTCCCCAGGTTGTCGAAACTGCTGGATTGCCGGTGATAGACGATGCTGTCCGGACTCCACCCCAGCCGATAACCGGCCGCCTGAGCCCGGTGGCAGAAATCCAGTTCTTCATAGAACAGAAAATATTCTTCATTGAACAAGCCGATGCGTCTGAATACTTCGGAACGGATGAACATGGACGCGCCATAAACATAGTCCAGTTCTTTCTCAAGCGGCCGGGATACAGCTTCGATCAAGCCCAGTCCTTTTCCGGCGTAGCGGAAAATCGTTGTCAGGGGCTGGTAATAACAGCCGCCGGTACATTGAACACAGTCTCTGCAATCAAAATCGACCAGGGTGCTGCCGATCACCCCCACCTCCGGATGCATGCGGGAAAAATCGATCAGGGCCGTTACGGCATCCGGATGAAACCGGGTATCGTTGTTCAGAATCCAGATGGATTCACAACCCTTGCTCAGTGCATACCGGATTCCGGAATTACAGCCGGCAGCATAGCCGATATTGGCCTGATTGTCGATCACCACGACAGGTTCACGGTAACAAGCCATATTCACGCCAATGTCCGAAGAACGGATGCACCGCACGGGATACCGGAGCGTTTGGCGTCCCCAGGACTGAATCCGGGCAATGGAATGATCCGTCGAACCGTTGTCGCACACCACGATGGTGGACAGTCGACTGTCCTTCATCTCCCGGAGGGACTCAAGACAGGCAATCGTTTCGTCCGCCGCATTCCAGTTCAGAACGACTGCACAGATCATGTCCAGCCGTCCTCGATTACCGGATACGATCCACATCCGGCGGTCAGCGACAAAAAATAATCCAACGTCCGATGTGCCTCCCGCTTATGGCAGAAGCGCAGGGCCGTCTGCCTGCCGCCTTGGATCAACCGACTGCGCAGCGATGGATTGTGCAGGAGTTCCAGGATGGCCGCAGCAAAACGATCCGGCTTTTTGGGGGGGACGACCAGGGCATTTTCCCCATCTACGGCATATTCCATCACCCCGCCCGCACCGGTCAGCACGCAGGCCGCCCCACAGGCCATGGCTTCGAGACCGCATCGGCCGAATCCCTGGAAATCCGAACCGTCCAGAAAAACAGTCGCCTCTGAATACAGCTCGGCCAACTGATTCGGGTCCATCACGACCCCTTCATCCCGAAATGCAAAAGGTATGGAGTGGGATGCCAGAAACCGATCTCCAAACAAGACGATTTCCACTGCCGGCATCTGTTTTTTGACTTCCGCAAGGGCAGCAATCGTGGGCGCAAATCCCCGATAAGGCGTTTTGGGTCGCACCATGGACAGAATGACCGGACGGGTTCTGTCCGCATTCCGTGGATAAAACTGCCCAAGATCCATGCCCAGCGGGATTTGGTGCGTGCGGTAACCATCGGCTGCCAGCATGCCGGCCAGCCACCGGGATTTGACGATCCGGTTTGGAATCAGGGAATACGTCCGCTGCACGCGCTGTCTGGAAACTTCATCCGATTCCGGGAAAAACCATGGCTCGTAATCCTGAATGAAATACGCTCCCATGCGGGCCTTTCCCTGGCGGACCAGTTGAGCCACTATCGGCGCCGTATTCCAGAGCGTTGCCACTGCAATGTCTGTGGGCGGAAAATTCGCCTTCATTTCATTTTCGCTGCCGTAAACAATGGGTTCGGTGTAAAGCCGGGTCCATTCTCGAATCTTCGGATCCTTGAAAAAAGTGACGATGCGCGCCTCGATGCCAAGACAGATCAGCGAATTGACGATCTGAATCACGGACAGCACCCCGCCGGCAATCACCATTTTGTGCAGAATGTAAGTGACCCGGAGGCGATGGGGCCGAGTCAGTTCCTGAACAAAGCCAGAGGACGGCAGTCGGCGGATGGAGAACGGCATCCGCATCAGTCCGGCCAGAGCCGATCCCAACAGCGGCATCGGCCGGTTGTCCTTTGCGCAGGCAACTGCATTCCGGGCTGTTTCCCAGACAACCGGCAGGGGATCCCATCGCAACCGACCGACAAACCGGGAGCGAATCATTTTTAACGTTTTGGGGGTGCGATTGTGACGATATTGCCGCCGACATTCCGCTATACAGCGGCAAGGAATGGAGAAACGATTTGTTGGAGAGGAAACGACCTGTGAGCAGTCCGATGGGTCTGTCCGGTGATAGATATAGGTGTCGCAGGCCACGACCGCCCGATGCCTGCTTTCGGACATCGTTATCCGGCACAGCGGCACGGTACCACCGGACTCAGGTGCCGCCAGACGGCGTTCTTCGAGCAAGGCTCGCTTCAGCAGTGTACAGACGCTGATTTCAGAACGGATATCCTCCGTCTTCTCCCGAAAATGGCGCAAAAGCCAGGCATTCATATCCAGAAAGGAGGCCCCCGGAAACATGGGCAATAAAGGAGCCGAACCGGCGTTGCTCAACGGCCGGACAATCATTGCCTTGGGGTGGCTTTCCGCACATGCGGTCAGACGGCCAAGCCAGTCTGGAGGAAGCACCGTTGCGCTGTCGACAAGCGCAACATAAGGGGCATCCCCCAGCGTGATTCCGAACGAGCAGGCATTCAGAAAACCCCTGTTTCCGGTATGGGAAACGACCTGCACATCCGGTCTGTTCCGAGAAAAATTGTCGAGATATTCCCGAATCCGGCAATCACTGTAATCGTCTATCAGATAAAGTCTGTACGACCCCGGCCGGGTGTTCGCAACAACGGAATCTATGCAGTCGATAACGGCATTCAACCCATGACACACCGGCAATACGATATCCGTGCATGGGATCAATACGTCACCGCAGGCTCCAGAAAAAAGAACGTACCATCGATCACA